>JAICVP010000006.1 GCA_025935275.1 Thermoleophilia bacterium | reverse complement strand
CGCGCCTGGTAGCCGAACGCGCTGCCGGTGCGCCGCTTGCAGGCGAGGCAGTGGCAGACAGAGATCCGAACCGGATCGCCCTCGACAGTGGCGCGGAGCTGGCCGCAGCTGCACATGGCTTCGCGGGACAAGACCTCCGAGACTACCGAACGCGCGGGAGCTGGCTCACCCGTGCAACGCGCTTCGCAGCCATGCGCCCCTCCAGGTCGGCGTCGCGGTCAGTGGCCACTTCGACCTACAAGTCGAGGTGGTGGGGTTCGGTACACTTCTCCGCCGGAAATGGCAGGAGAGCGAGTCAAGCTGCAGGTGCAGGCGAGGGAGTCC
This sequence comes from Thermoleophilia bacterium, assembly GCA_025935275.1. Taxonomy (GTDB): domain Bacteria; phylum Actinomycetota; class Thermoleophilia; order Gaiellales; family Gaiellaceae; genus DATEOR01. Next base: position 20,384 of record JAICVP010000006.1, on the reverse strand, counting down.
CGCGGGAGCGCGGAGTCCCGGCGGCTGCGTGCTGAAGGCCTCATCCCCGGGGTTCTCTACGGGAACGGAGGCAAGGCGCAGTCCTTCTCCATCCAGGAGCGCGAGCTGCGCAAAGCGTTGACCGGCGGTCACGGTCTGCACGCCATCCTCGACGTCGTCCTCGAGGGCCAGCAGAAGGCCCATCACGCGGTCGTCAAGGATTACCAGTTGGATCCTACGCGGGCCCGGCTCCTCCACATCGATCTGCACGAGGTGCGGCTCGACCAGGCGATCCAGACGAATGTCGTCGTCGAGTTCACCGGCGAGGCCGCTGGCCAGAAGGAAGGCGGCGTCCTCAGCCAGATCAATCGAGAGGTGCGCGTCGAGGCGCTCCCGATGGAAGTGCCGGACCACCTCGAGCTCGACGTCACCGCGATGGTGATCGGCGACAGCCTTCGCCTCTCCGACCTGCGCGTGCCCGAGGGCGTCAAGCTGCTCGACGATCCCGAGACGGTGCTCGCCACGCTCAGCCCGCCCACGAAGGAGCCGGAGCCCGAGGAAGTCGAGGCCGAGGAAGGCGAGGAGATCGAGGGCGAGGGCGAAGAGGGCGCCGAGGCCGAGGGCGAGGGCGAGGCGGCTGCCGAGGGCGGCGAGCCGGAGGCCGACGCCTCCGGCGAAGAGCAGAACGCCGAGGGCTAGTCCATGCGCCTCTTCCGTCGAGGCGAGCAGGCCTCGACGCTCGACCTCTTGGTCGTCGGGCTCGGCAATCCCGGGCGCGAGTATGCGACGACGCGGCACAACATCGGCTTCATGGTCGTGGACGAGCTCGCGCGAAGGCACGGCGGCTCGTGGCGCTCGAAGTTCTCCGGCGAGGTCGCGGATGTGCGGCTCGACGGTGCGCGCATTGCGCTCCTGAAGCCGCAGACTTACATGAACGAATCCGGCCGCTCGGTCGCGGCCGCGGCGAAGTTCTACAAGGTGGATCCCGAGGATCTGCTCGCGGTGCACGACGAGGTCGACCTCGAGATGGGACGGATGCAGGCACGCCTCGGGGGAGGGCTCGCGGGGCACAACGGGCTCCGATCCATGGCGTCTGCGCTGCGGTCGCCGGAGTTCCTGCGGCTGCGAATCGGAGTGGGGCGGCCGGAGCGCGGCGATCCGCGGCCGGTGTCGGACTGGGTACTGTCTTCGTTTGAGCCGGATGTTGACGTGGGCGGGCTGGTGGGCCGCGCGGCCGACGCGGTGGAGGCGTTGGTTCGCGACGGGCTGGAAGAAGCTCAGCAGCGGTTCAACGAGCGCTGATTCGATCTCGGCGCGGTCCGAGCGCCCCGGGTGCGCCTTTTCGGTCTACGCTCGAAAGCGGGTGGAGGCGTGGGGTGGCCCCAGCGCTAGCCGGCCGCCAAGTCCTCCGGCAGGTGCGCCTCGTCCACCCGAACCCGCACGTACGGCCCGACGCCCGTTCGCCCGTACTCGACCCGCCACGCCTCCGCCGGAATCCCCGCCAGGGCACCCACGTGCGCGGCTTGCCACTCCCTGAACCGCGCCACCGCGTCCGGCGGGTCGAACGACGCCACGAGCTTCGGCCGCGTGCCGATCGGAAGCAGTTCTCCGGCCATGAGTAGACCCTAACCCGGCGGCTACGATGACCTCCGCGGAACCGTGCGTTCCGTCGCTCGTCATGGACCAGCCGGCACTCAACACCCTCGCCCGCGAGCTCGCCGAGAGCGAGCGCCTCCGCGAGTTCGTCGCGGCGCCGGCCGCTGCCCGCGTCTCCGAGCCGCTCGTGCCGCTCTTCCTTGCTGCGGTCTTCCTCGAGCGCGGAGGCCCGCTCGTCGTCGTCTTCCCGGACGACGCCGAGGCCCGCGACGCGGCTGAGGCCGCGGGCTGGTTTCTCGGCGAGGAGAATGTCGGGCTCTTCGCCTCCCGCGGGGTCCGCTGGGGAAGCGGGCTCGAGCCGCCGCCCCACCTGGTCGGCGAGCGCGCCCGGGCGCTCCAGATCCTGGACGCAGGCGGGCTCGTCTGCGCCTCGGCGATCGGCGCCGCAGAAGGCGCGCCACCCAAGGACGCCAGGCCCGAGACCATTCGCCTGCGCGTCGGCGACTCGCCGGGGAGCGAGGAGCTCGTCGAGGAGCTCGCTCTCGCCGGCTACGAGCGGGTCGAGCAGGCCCAGGAGCGGGGGCAGTTCGCGGTGCGCGGCGGCATCGTCGACGTCTACCCCTCGACCGGCCGCGAGCCGATCCGCCTCGAGCTCTTCGGGGATGAGATCGAGTCGCTGCGGGCGTACTCCGCCTTCACGCAGCGCACGCTGCACCCGCTCGAGGAGGCGCTGATCCATCCCGCGACGGAGCGCCGCTCCGACCTCGTGGAACCGTGGCTCGCGGACGAGCCGCGCCCCGCGCCCGACGACCTCGTCGCGCCGCTTCCGGCACCCGACCTCGTCTGGCACGCCGATGACGCGCGCGCCGCCGTCCGAGAGGAGCTCGGCGCCGACCTCGGTCTCGGCGGCGCGACCGAGCTGAGCCAGCTCCCGGCCGGGCAGCCCTACTCCTTCGAGGCGCAGCGCCCTGCCGTCGCCGCCAGGGGCCTGTCCGAGGCCGAGCGGGACCTGCTCGCGTTCGTGCGGGGTGGAAACCGCGTGGTCGTCACCTTCGCGCACCGCGGCGAAGCGCTGCGGACGAAGGCCCTGCTCCGCCGCATCGAGCCGGAGGTGCTCGAGCCGGGCAGCGAGCTTCCGGACCAGGAAGGCCTTTTCTTCGCGGTTGCCCCCGCCCGCCGCGGCTTCGTCCTCCGCGACCTCGATCTCGTGCTTCTGCCCGACACGCAGATCTTTCGCAAGCGTCCGCCGCGCGCCGACACGCGCATCGGCCGTGCCCTGCAGAGCTTCGCCGACCTGCGCACGGGCGACTACGTCGTCCACGAGGATCACGGCGTCGGGAAGCTGCTCGGCTTCGAGACGAAGACCGTCGCGGGCGTCACGCGGGACTACCTCTTTCTCGCGTTCAAAGGCGACGACCGCCTGTACGTGCCGCATGAGCAGATCGGGAAGGTGTCGCGCTATGTCGGGGCGGACGGGCACGCCCCTGCGCTCTCCAAGCTCGGCGGCAAGGCGTGGGAAAACATCAAGACTCGCGCTCGGGCGGGCGCGCACGAGCTTGCCGGCGAGCTCATCGCCCTCTATGCGCAGCGGCAGCGCGCCGAGGGCACCGCCTTCCCGACCGACAACGAGCTGGTCGAGCAGCTCGAGGCCAGCTTCCCCTTCGAGGAGACGCCCGACCAGCTGACGGCCATCGAGGCGGTGAAGGAAGACCTCGAGGCGCCTCGGCCGATGGACCGCTTGGTCTGCGGAGACGTCGGCTTCGGGAAGACGGAGGTCGCCGTGCGTGCCGCCTTCGTGGCCGCGGCCAACGGCCGCCAGACGCTCCTCCTCTCGCCGACGACGATCCTCGCCCAGCAGCACTGGAACACCTTCCGCGAGCGCTACCGCGATTTCCCGGTCACCGTCGAAATGGTCTCGCGCTTCCGTAAGCCGGCCGACGTGAAGAAGGTGCTGGCCGCTTACCGCGAGGGGAAGGTCGACGTCCTCATCGGGACGCACCGCGTGCTTTCGCGTGATGTCGTGCCGAAGGAGCTCGGCCTCGTGATCGTGGACGAGGAGCAGCGCTTCGGCGTGGCCCAGAAGGAGCTTCTCCGCCAGCTGCGGCTGGAGGTGGACGTGCTCTCGCTGTCGGCCACGCCGATCCCGCGCACGCTGCACATGTCCCTCGCCGGCCTGCGCGACATCAGTGTCATCGAGACCCCGCCGCAGGGCCGCAGGCCGATCCGTACGCACGTGGGCGAGTACGACGAAGAGCTCGTGCAGCTCGCGCTGCGCCGAGAGCACGAGCGCGGGGGGCAGTCCTTCTTCCTCCACAACCGCGTCGAGACGATCGAGGAGGCCGCCGAGCACCTTCGCCAGCTCTGCCCGGAGCTGCGCTACATCGTCGCGCACGGGCAGATGCCGGAGCGCGAGCTCGAGCAGCACATGCTCTCGTTCCTCGCGGGCGACGCGGACGTGCTCGTCTCGACGACGATCATCGAGTCGGGCCTCGACATCCCACAGGCCAACACGCTGATCGTCGAGCGGGCTGATGCCCTCGGCCTCGCCCAGCTCTACCAGATCCGCGGACGCGTGGGCCGCAGCGACGTCACCGCGCACGCGTACCTCTTCTATCCCGACGGGCAGGAGCTGACTGCCGAGGCGCGGGCGCGCCTCGCCACCCTCGCCGACCACACCGAGCTCGGGGCGGGGTTCGCAATCGCAATGCGCGACCTGGAGATCCGCGGCGCCGGCGACCTGCTCGGCGCCGAGCAGTCCGGGCACGTCGCCGCGATCGGCTTCGAGCTCTACGTCGAGCTCCTCGCCGAGGCGGTTGCCGAGCTCTCCGGCACGCGCCGGGCTGCCGGGCGCCCGGTGCGCGTCGAGGCGCAGGTGGACGCGTACGTGCCGGCCGACTACATCCCCGGCGAGGCGCAGAAGATCGACCTGCACCGCAGGCTCGCCCTGGCAGAGTCGGAGGACGAGCTCCGGGAGCTCCGTGCGGCCGCGGAAGACCGCTTCGGCCCGGTGCCCGAGCCGGTCGAGCACCTCTTCGAGATCCAGGAGGCAAAGCTCAAGCTCGCCCGCCTCGGCGCGGACTACCTCGTCTTCCGCTCGGGCAGGACGGTGATCGGGCCGCTCGTTCTCGGCTCGGCCGAGCTGCGCGGCCTGCGCGCGCTCGTGGACACGGCGGTCTATTCGAGCTCACAGAGCGAGGTGACGCTTCGCGGCGACGCATTCAAGTCAGCCCTGCAGCTGGTCGATGCTATCCTCGATCTGCGGTTGGCCGCCTAGGCCTTTTCCTCCGATGTCCTCTCACATCCGTCGCAACATCGCCCTGCTCCTGCTCGCGCTGATCGCGGTCCTAGCGGTGTCTGCGTGCGGGGGCGGATCGGACGCGCGCGAGGTTCCGGAGGGCGCGATCGCCGTCGTGGGGGACAAGACGGTGACGAAGGAGCAGTACGACCAGCTCATCGAGCAGCAGAAGGCCTCGGCCGAGGCGCAGAAGCAGGACTTCCCCGAGCCCGGCACCGCCGAGTACGAGGCGCTGAAGGCGACCGTCGTCAAGGGCCTCGTCGAGCAGAAGGAGTGGGAGCTCGAGGGCGAGTCGATGGGGATCAAGGTCACGGACGAGGAGGTCGAGACCGAGCTCGACAAGCTCAAGCAGCAGTACTTCCAGGGTGACGAGCAGAAGTACAACGCCGAGCTCGCCAAGCAGAACCTCACGGACGAGGACGTCCGCAACGAGCTGCGCACCCGCATCCTCACGAACAAGATCTATGAGGCCGTGACGAAGAAGGTGACCGTCTCGGACGCCGACATCAAGGCGTACTACGACGAGAACCCGACGCAGTACGAGCAGCCGGCCTCGCGCGAGGTGCGTCACATCCTCGTGAAGACCGAGGCGCTGGCGCAGAAGCTGCACGACCAGATCCAGTCCGGTGCAAATTTCGCGAGCCTCGCGAAGAAGTACACGCAGGACGAGGGCTCGAAGGCCGACGGCGGCAAGTTCACCGCTTTCAAGGGCCGCGCGGTCGAGCCTTTCGATGAGTTCGTCTTCTCGGCCAAGACAGGCGAGCTCTCCGATCCCATCAAGACGGAGTTCGGCTGGCACATCATCGAGGCGCTCTCCGCGATCAAGCCTGCGACGATGACCCCGCTCGACCAGGTCAAGGACTCCATCAAGACGACGGTGCTGCAGACCAAGCAGAACGCAGCCATGAAGGCCTGGATCGCAGCGCTGCCCACGAAGTACGGCGACGAGGTCGCTTACGCTCCGGGCTATGCCCCCGCCAGCCCGACCGACACGACCGGCGGAACAACCACCATCGGCTAGCGGCGTGCCGGACGCGGACGAGCTCGCACGCGCTCTCGTCGACCTCCAGGAGCTGGCGGAGCGCCTTCGCCGTGACTGTCCGTGGGACCGTGCGCAGACCGCCGAGACCATCGTCCCGCACACCGTCGAAGAGGCCTACGAGGTCGCGGACGCCGCGCTCGCGTCCGACGACGCCAAGCTCGTGGACGAGCTCGGCGACCTTCTCTTCCAGACCTTCTTCCTCGCGCTGCTCCTCGAGGAGCGCGGTGCGGGCGACCTCGCCGCGGTCACGCGCGCGATCCACGAGAAGCTCGTGCGTCGGCACCCGCACGTCTTCGGCGAGGGCACGGCCGACACGCCGGGCGCCGTCAAGCAGCGCTGGGAGGAGTTGAAGACCGAGCAGGAGGGGCGCGAGGGGATTTTCCACCACGTGCCCGAGACGCTGCCGGCGCTCCTCTACGCGCAGAAGGTGCAGCGGCGGGCCGCGACCGTGGGCTTCGAGTACCCGGACCTCGCGGGCGCCTCGGGGGACCTCGACGACGAGATCGAGGAGCTCCGCGCAGAGCCGAGCGGGAACGAGCTCGGCGACGTCCTCTTCGCCGCGGTCAACGTGGCGCGCCACCTCGGAGTCGATCCCGAGCTGGAGCTTCGCCAGGCGAGCCGGCGCTTCGTGGAGCGGGTCGAGCGCGCGGCCGAGCTGGCTGCGGCGGAGGGCAAGGAGTTCGCCGGGCTCGAGCTGTCTGAGCAGGATCGCTACTACGACCTCGCCAAGGCGGGCGCGTGAGCAAGATCGCCCGCGTCCACGGCCGGCAGATCCTCGACTCGCGGGGGAATCCGACGATCGAGGTGGACGTCGAGCTCGACTCGGGCGCGTTCGGCCGCGCCGCGGTGCCCTCGGGGGCGTCCACCGGCCAGTTCGAGGCGGTGGAGCTCCGGGACGGGGGCAGCGAGTGGCTCGGCAAGGGCGTCACGCAGGCCGTCGCGAACGTGGACGGGGAGCTCGCCTCGGCGATCTCGGGGATGGATGCCGCCGACCAGGCGGCCGTCGACAACGCCCTCATCGAGGCCGACGGCACGCCGAACAAGGGGCGGCTGGGCGCGAACGCGATCCTCGGCTGCTCGCTCGCTACGGCCAAGGCGGCCGCCGCGGATGCGGGCAAGCCGCTCTACGCGTGGATCGGCGGCCCGGAGGCGCACATCCTGCCGGTGCCGATGATGAACGTCGTCAACGGCGGCGCTCACGCCCAGAACTCCATCGACCTGCAGGAGTTCATGATCGTCCCGGCCGGCGCGTCGACCTTCGCCGAGGGGCTGCGGATCGGCGCCGAGGTCTTCCAGACCCTGAAGGCGCTTCTGCACGAGCGCGGGCTCCCGACGGCGGTCGGGGACGAAGGCGGCTTCGCTCCGGACCTGGCCGCGAGCGAGGATGCCGTGCGCGCGATCATGGACGCGGCCCAGCGCGCGGGTCACGCGGACCGCATCGCGGTCGCGCTCGACCCGGCCGCGACCGAGATCTGGAGCGACGGCGCCTACCGGTTCGAGGGCCGTGTCGCAAGCTCCGACCAGCTCATCGACTACTGGGAGGCCCTTTGCGACCGTTATCCGATCGTCTCCCTCGAGGATCCGATGGCGGAGAACGAATGGGACGGCTGGCGGACGCTCACGGACCGCCTCGGGGACCGCGTGCAGCTTGTCGGCGACGACCTCTTCGTCACGAATGTGGATCGACTTCGCCAGGGAATCGACCAGGGTGTCGCCAACGCCATCCTTCTGAAGGTGAACCAGATCGGGACGCTGACCGAGACCCTCGAGGCAATCGAGCTCGCCCGCTCGGCGGGTTACGGGACCGTCATCTCCCACCGTTCCGGCGAGACCGAGGACACGACGATCTCCGACCTCGCTGTCGCCACCGGCGCGGGGCAGGCGAAAATCGGAGCTCCCTCCCGGACGGACCGCGTGGCGAAGTACAACCAGCTCCTGCGCATCGAGGAGGAGCTGGGCTCGAAGGCGTCCTATCCCGGCTGGGCCGCCTTTCCGCGCTCGGCGCGCTGACGGTCACCTCCCCCGGGCGCGCTAACGTGAAGGCGTGACGTTCGGCCGGCGCCGCACCAAGATCGTCTGCACGATCGGGCCCGCAACCTCCTCCGCGGAGATGCTGGACAAGCTCGTCGGGGCGGGGATGGACGCTGCGCGCCTCAACTTCTCGCACGGCTCCCACGAGGACCACGCGGCGCGCGCGAAGCTCGTGCGCGAGGCGCAGGACCGGGTCGGGCGCCCGCTCGCCCTGATCGGGGACCTCCAGGGCCCCAAGCTCCGGATCGGCGACCTCCCTGGGACCGTCATGCTCGCGACCGGCGACGAAGTCGTGCTCTCCGGCGACGGTACGGGAGAGCCCGGCGACCTTCCGGTCAGCCCGCCCGTCCTCGCCGAGGTGCTCGGGCCCGGGCAGGACGTGCTCATCGACGACGGCCTCGTCCACCTGCAGGTCAGGGAGGTGAAGGCGGGACGGGCCTACTGCAAGGTCGCGGTCGGGGGCCGCGTCGACTCCCACAAGGGCGTCAACGTGCCCGGCGCGACGATCCCGATTCCGTCCCTGACGGAGAAGGATCTCGCGGATCTCGAGTTCGCGCTGACGATCGGCGTCGACTTCGTCGCCCTGTCGTTCGTGCGCTCGGCGGGAGACATACGCGCCCTCCGCGAGCTGCTGCAGAGCGCGGGCTCGACGGCGCTCGTGATCGCGAAGATCGAGAAAGCCGAGGCCATCGAGGACCTCGAAGCGATCATCAGTGCCTCGGACGCCGTCATGGTGGCGCGCGGCGACCTCGGAGTCGAGATCGGCCCGGCGGCCGTCCCGCTCGTCCAGAAGCGCATCATCCTCAGCGCCCTCGAGCACGGGAAGCCTGCGATCACGGCGACGCAGATGCTCGAGTCGATGATCCACCACGCCGACCCGACGCGGGCCGAGGCGAGCGACGTTGCGAACGCCGTGCTCGACGGCACTTCGGCGCTCATGCTCTCCGGCGAAACCGCGATGGGCGAGTTCCCCATCGAGAGCGTCGTCTACATGGACCGGATCGCCTGCGCGGTCGAGCCCAGCCTCCAGCCGCGCCACGAGCTCGCCCGCGCCGGGGAGGATCCCTTCCCCACCGTCGGCGAGGCGATGTCGAACGCCGCCTGCGACATCGCCGAGGTTCTCGGAGCCGCCGCGATCCTCGTCCCGACCTATAGCGGGCGGACCGCTTCGGCTGTCGCGCGGCACCGGCCGCAGCGGCCGATCATCGCCGCCACCCACAAACGCTATGCGCTCCAGCAGCTCGCGCTGGAGTGGGGAGTCATCCCGGCGGAGATCGAGGAGTGCGCCAACGTCGAGCACCTGTGGAGCCGCACCCTCGACGCCGCGCGCTCCACCGACATCGTCTCGCCCGGCGACCGCGTCGTCATCACCGCCGGAACCGCCGTGAACGTTCCGGGCACCACCAACGTCATCAAGGTGGAAACGGCCTAGAGGCGAGCAGGAAGGCGCGGCGGGCGGTCGAATTTCGGCTGTCCATGGCTCGCCGCAGGCCCTCGCGCTCGAAGCTCGCTCTCCGCTGGATCGGCGCCGCGATTCTCGTCGCGATTGCCCTGTCCTACATTCACCCGCTCACCTCGTACCGTCATGCGCGGCAGGAGGTGCGGGAGCGGCAGACGGCCATCGACCAGCTCGAGCGCAGCAACGTCGAGCTGACGAAGAAGTTGATGGACGCGGGGACAGACGAGTACGTCGTCCGGGAGGCGAGGCGACTCGGGCTCGTCCGAGAGGGTGAGCTCCTCTTCATCGTGAAGGGCGTCGGGACCTCGGAGGAGGGGGCGGTACCATGATCTGGTGGACGACACGCGAGTCGTCTCCTGGCAGCTCGGCAGGCCTGCCCGCCCGTTCCGGCGGGTTGCGGCCCGCTGTGCGTACGGCTTTCCGGCGGTTACGGAACAGGCGCCGTACGGAGCTGATGGTGAGCCCTTCCCGACCACCTTCTATCTGACCTGCCCCTGGCTCGTGGCCGGGATTTCGCGCGTGGAGGCCGAGGGCGGAGTCGAGCGCTACTCGCGCGAGGCGAAAGAGGACGCCGAGCTCGGCGCAAGCCTCGAGCGGGCCGATGCCGAGCAGCGGAGCCTCCGGCCGGAGCTTCCGGTTGGAATCGCCGGGACGCGCAGCCGTGAGAACCTCAAGTGTCTCCACGCTCACGCCGCCTTCGCCCTCGCCCGTCCCGGCTACGAGCTCGGGGAGAGGATCATGGGCGAGGTGGAGGAGCGCTGGTGCCCCGACCGGCGGTGTGAGCGCGCCGCGCAGGGGTAACGTCCGCGCATGTCCAGCCTCACACTCGCCCGGCACCAGTGGGCGGAAGGGAAGCGCCTGCTCGAAGAGGCGGGCGACGACACCGCCCGGTCGCGACACCTGCTTCTCCTCGTCCACGCGGTCGCTGACGAGCTGGCGCGGCGGGTCGGCCAGACCTTCACCCTCGCCGAGCTCGCCCAGGCGTACGACCACTCGGAGGACTGGGTGCGCGACGTGATCGTGGCGTCCATCCCCGCGCGGTCGCGGGCGGGGATCAAGGACACGGCGCTCGTGCAGGATGCGGCGTTTGCGCTCTACGCGCAGGGCGCAAGCGATTACCGTCCGTGACGTGTCGAGCGGTCTGACCCCTGCCGAACGCGCGCGCGAGCGCGAACGCGCCCGTGCCCGGCGCGAGAGCACCGGCCGCCGCATCCTGGTCTGGCTCGTCAGGCTCGTCGCCGCGGCCGTCCTCCTCTTCGCCGGGATCGCGATCGGCCGTGCCCTTGAGAGCGGCGGCGCGAGCGGGGAGACGAACACGACGGTGCGCACGCTGGAGGTCACGACGCTCACACCGCAGGAAACCGTCACGGTCACGGTTTCGAATCCCTGACGCGGGCGGAAAATGAGGCTTGGTAGATTGCGCGAGCCTTTACATGGCCACTGAACGTAGAACCAGCCGGGGTGGGGGGAATCCTGGGGGCGAGGGCAGCGAATGGCTCACGCTGGGCCAGGCGGCGTCCTACCTCGGCGTTGCCCAGAGCACGGTCCGCAAGTGGTCGGACGGCGGGCGCCTGTCCGCGTTCTACACACCGGGAGGACATCGGCGCTTTCGCCGCGCCGATCTCGATTCGTTCCTCGCCGGCTCGAGCGGCGGAGCCACGGCGACGGTCGGCAAGCAGGTCGTGCTGATCGTCGACGACGACGACCAGCTACGTGAGTTCGTCCGCGTGAACCTCGAGATGGATGGCTATCTCGTGCGCGAGGCCGCAAGCGCGGAGGCGGGTCTCGCGGCGCTCGAGGAGGAGCCGCCCGACCTGGTGCTCCTCGACGTGATGATGCCCAAGGTGGACGGGTTTGAGATGCTGCGGACGATGCAGGAGCGCCACGGCCTGGGGTCCGTACCGGTGATCATGTTCAGCGGCAAGGTGGACGAGGAGACCGCGGGCAGGGCCGCACGGGAGGGCGCGCAGGCGTTCATCGGCAAGCCCTTCGACCCGCAGGCGCTGATCGAGTCCACCAAGCAGCTCCTGAGCCGGCGATAGACCGCGACGTCTTCGTCTGGATCGTCGAGCACCGGGCGGGGTGGCTCGATCCGCTGTTCGTCGGCCTGTCGGTCGTCGGCTATTTCGGCACCGCCTGGATCGCGCTCGCGGCGGCGATCTCGCTCGCGACCCGGCGGAACATCGCCTTCCCCGTGCTCCTGACCGCGAGCTGCGTGTGGACCGCCGACCTGCTCGCGCTCGCGATCAAGGCCGGGGTCGAGCGGCCGCGGCCCAGCATCACGGTTCCGCAGGCGGATCCGCTCATCGGAGCGGGGGGCTGGTCCTTTCCCTCGGGACACGCGACGACTGCCTTCGCGGGCGCGGTTGCGCTCAGCTACCTGTGGAGACGCGCCGCCCCGCTCTTCTTCCTTCTCGCTGCGGCGATCGCCTTCTCACGCGTCTACGTCGGCGTGCACTACCCCGGAGACGTGCTCGCGGGCGCCGCGCTCGGTAGTCTGGTCGGCCTGGCCTGGGTGGCCGCGCTCAGACTTCCTCGGCGGACCGCAGCAGGCCGGCCGCAATCAGGAGCAGGCCCGCCAACAGGCTGATCCAAAGGCCGATGCTGCGGCCGGCGGGGGAGAAGTCGTCCGGAATCGAGATCACGCGGACGAGGACGAGGATCGTGGCCAGGAGGCCGAACCCCGCGATCACCATGCCGCCCGGCACGCCGGGCGGCAGCTCGACGCCGCTCGCGCGGAGGGCGAGGAACCCGAGCACCGCGAGTCCGATGAAGAAGACGAGCTTGCCGAGCAGCCCCGTGTGCCAGCCGGTGATCGAGACCGTGAAGCCGACGTCCGCGTCGAACGTGTACCAGCTCATGAAGGAGCTGAGCGCGAGAACGAGCCCGCCGAGCCACGCGAGCCCCTCGCCGGGGCTGCGGAACTCCGCCGCGGAGAGCGACATTCGCTGCCGGGGCTCCATCAAAGGCCGAAGACGTCCTGGATCTTCTGCCAGATCGAGACCACGATGATGAGGGTCAGGAGGATCAGGCCGAGCAGGAGGAAGAGGAAGCGGATCCTCGCGCGATGCGTCTCGCGCGTGTGCTCGATCCGCGCGCGCCTTTTTGCGCGTGCGTAGGCAAGCCCGCGCTCGACCGCATAGGGATCGATGGGCGGGTCTTCCGCAGGTGGCCGATGCGGGGCTGGGGACCCGATGGTCGGACGATGTTAACGCTCCTGCGCCCGTCCGCAACCGGTTCAGGGGGTCTAAAGGCGCATAATGCGAGTCGTGCGGGGGGTCGCATACGAAAGGGAAGAAGACCTGCTCGAGAGCTTCAGCCGGGCCGCCCGGCGGCTGCTCGAAGACGGCTCTCTGCCGGAAGCCCTCGACGAGCTTGCCGAAGCGGCAGCAGCGGCGACGCGGAGCGACGTGGTCATCGTCCGGACGATCGCGCCGGACGGCGCGTGTCTGCTCGCCCGCGCCGTGCGCGCCGAGTCACCCGCCCTGGCCGCGGAGCTCGAGGGCTCCCGGCTCGATCTCGACGGGCTCGACCCCGAGGAGCTCGAGTCGTTCACGTCAGGTTCTGACGAAGAGCTACCGGAGGCGATCCGCAAGGTGGCGCTGCGCGCACGGGTCGGGACGATGGGGATCCACCCCGTGCGCGTCGGCGAGCGGATCGTCGCGACCCTGGAGCTCTACCGCACGAGTGACACGCCTTTCGAGGAGCGCGAGCGGATGCTCGGGCGTCTCGCGGCCGCCCACGTGGGAATTGCCGTACGACTTGGAGAAACGGGTCGAAGTGAGCGGCGCGCGAATGGGCGCGCTCTGCCGCTGGAGCTGCTCGGAGAAGCGCTCGTCGCAGGAGCGGACGAGGCGGAGACCGCCGAGCAGGTCGTCCGTCTCGCCATGCTCGCGACAGGCGCCACCGGCGCCGACCTCTGGCGCGTCGAGGCGGATGCGCCGCCTTCCTTCCTCGCGCGACACGGGTTCAACGGCGAGAGCTCCGGCCACGACCAGGCTGAGGACGTGCGGGCCGCCCTGGCCGACCGTCAGCGCGCCCTGGTCACCCGTAGAGCGGGCAGCGGCAACGGATCCCGCGCGACGGTCGCGACGCTCCCGCTCGGCGAGCCCCCCGTGGGCGCGCTCCAGCTTTATTTCGAATCCGAGCCGAGCGAGGACGCGCTCGCCGTGCTCCTTCCGTTCTCGGCCCGGGCTGCGCTCGCTCTCAGGCGGAGCCGCAGGGTCGGTCTCATCACGACTGCGCTCAGGCGCTCGCAGACCATCATCGGTGTCGTCAGCCAGGCGATCGCCCAGCTCTCGCTCGCGCACACACTCGAGACCGCGGTCGAGCGGATCGCCGAGCTGACCGCGAGCGGCCACGTCGCGGTCTACCTGCGCGAAGGGCATGTTCTGACAGCCGCCGCCTCACGCGGGCTCGAGGGCTCGCACACGGATCTGGCAGAGCGGCTCCTCGAGCTCGCCCTCGGCCCCTTCCGCGGCCGCGGCTTCCTCTTCATCGAGGACATGCGCACCGACCCCCGCCTGAAGGGGCTCGAGGAGGGCTGGGAGGCGAACGGGGTCCGGCGAGCGCTCGTCGTCCCCCTCATCGTTCACGACGAGGTGATCGGCGCGCTCGCTGTCTACAAGACGCGCGCCCGGCCCTATCGCGAGGGCGAGGAGAGCCTTCTACTCGCCCTCTCGAGCCAGCTCGCGGTCGCGGTCGAGAACGCTCGCCTGCATGAGCGCACCAAGGATCTCGGCGAGGTGCTAGAGGCGACGCTCGACTCCGAGCGGCGTTCCACCCGCCAGCTGCGCGGGCTCTACGAGATCTCGGCGTCCTTCTCGGAGAGCCTTTCGCTCGATGCGACGATCCAGGCGGTCGCCAAGACGATGGTGCAGCTCTTCGACCTCGACGCTGCGGTGATCCGCATGCCCGGGGCGCGCGGCGAGGTCCTCGAGCCGAAGGCGATCTACGTCGACGATCCTGCGCTGCGGGAGACGGGGGAGCGGCTGCTCGCGCTGCCCCAGCCGATGGATGCCCCGCTCGCGCGACGGCTCCTTCGGTCGGGTCGGCCCGTGCTGCTGCAGCAGGGCATGACCGACGGCCGCGACGCACACCGCATGCTCGAGCCGTTCCTCGCGCAGGGAGGCACCGCGGCTGTTCTCCCGCTCGCAACTCCGGGCGAGATCCTCGGCACGCTCACGCTCCTCTCCCTCGACCCGGCCCGGCCGCTCGAGCGCGAGACCGTCGACATAGCGATGACGGTCGCCGCCCAGGCCGCGCTCGCCATCGACAACGCGCGCCTCTACCAGCAGCAGAAGGACTTCTCCGAGACCATGCAGCGCTCGCTCCTTCCGAGCGAGCTCCCGGACGTCCGCGGGATCGAGGTCGGGCATGTCTACCAGTCGGCCGCGCAGGTGGACGTCGGCGGCGACGTGTACGACTTCCTCCGCCTCGACGACGGCCGGCTGGCCGTCATCCTCGGCGACGTGACGGGCAAGGGCATCCAGGCCGCGGCCGACATGGCGATGGCGAAGTTCAGCTTCCGGGCGCTGGCGCGGATGCATCCGGAGCCGCCCGACTTTCTCGCGGCCGCGAACGAGGTCGTGGTCGACGAGATCGAGACCGGCAAGTTCATCACGATGGTCTACGTGGTCCTCGACCCGGAGACCCGTACCGTCGCCTCGGCGAGCGCTGGGCATCCCGCGGCGCGCGTCGTCACCTCCGACGGGCAGGTCGGCGAGCTCGGCGGGCACGGGCTCGCACTCGGCATCGACTCCGACCAGGAGTACGAGGTCGCGCGGGACGAGTTCGCGCCGGGCACCACGGTCGTCCTCTACACGGACGGCGTCCTCGAGGCGCGGCGCGACGGGGAGCTCTACGGCGAGGAGCGGCTCGACGACCTGCTGCGTCGCCGCGCCGATCTGGGCCCACAGGCGCTCGCTGAAGCGGTGCTTGCCGAGTGCAAGAGCTTCGCCGGCGGGGAGCTCTCGGACGACTGCGCCGTCGTGTGTCTCAGGCTGACTCCCTGACGGCCGCCGCGCAGCCCATCGCCACGGTGAGCCGCCGGCGGCTCGGAGTCGTCGTGTTCACGGCGGGCGCCGGGACGCTCGCGACCGAGATCGCCGCGTCGCGCTTGCTTGCGCCGTACTTCGGCAGCTCGACGGTCGTGTGGGCGAACATCATCGGGCTCATCCTCGTCTACCTCGCCGTCGGCTACTGGCTGGGGGGCAAGGTGGCCGATCGCCGGCCAGAGCCTCGGCTGCTCGGGTGGATCGTCCTCGTGGCCGCGCTCGTCATCGCGGTCCTGCCCTTCGTCGCGCGCCCCGTTCTCGACCTCACCGTGCAGGGGCTCGACACGATCAGCGTCGGCGCTGTCGTGGGTTCCTTCTTCGCAGCCCTCCTGCTGTTCGCGGTGCCGGTGACCCTCCTGGGAGCGGTCTCGCCGTTCGCCGTGCGCCTCGCCCTGGACGACGTCTCCCAGGCCGGCGCGGTGGCGGGTCGCCTCTACGCGCTCTCCACGCTGGGGAGCATCGTCGGCACCTTCCTCTCGGCGATCGTCACCATCCCGCTCATCGGCACGCAGAGGACGATGCTCGGCGCCGCCGCGCTCCTCGTCCTCGCGGCCGCCCTTCTCCTCGGGAGCCGCTGGCAGATTCTCACGGTCGGGATGGCGGCGCTCCTCTTCGTCCCCGCCGAGACGATCAAAGCGACCTCGGGCCTCGTCTACGAGACCGAATCGGCTTACCAGTACATCCAGGTGCTGCAGCGGCCCGACGGCTCCCGGGTGCTCCGGCTCAACGAGGGCATCGTCAACCACTCGGTGTGGCGGGCGGACACCGTGCTGACCGGCGGCGAGTGGGACATGTTCCTCGTCGTGCCGCCGCTGCTCGATCATCCGCCCGAGACGATGCTCGTGATCGGGAATGCGGGCGGGACGACGGCGCGCGCCTACGGTGAGCTCTACCCGGACGTGGAGATCGACGGCGTCGAGATCGACCCGAAGGTGACCGAGGTCGGACGGCGGTATTTCGGGCTCGGCGACAACCCGCAGCTCCATGTCCTGACAGCCGACGGGCGCCCCTACCTGGCCGGGACGGACAAGCGCTACGACATCATCGCGGTGGACGCCTATCACCAGCCGTACATCCCGTTCTACCTGGCGACGGAGGAGTTCTTCCGGCTCGTCCGCGACCACCTCGCGCCGGGAGGAGCGGTCGCGCTGAACGTCGCGAGGGTGCCCGGGGACGAGCGGCTCTCGGACGCGCTCGGGACGACGATGCTGACGCAGTTCCCGTCGGTCTGGCGGTGGCGCGCGCTCGAGTTCAACCAGCTTCTCCTCGCCTTCCCGCAGCAGGTCTCGCAGGCCGAGCTCTCCACTCGCGTCGGGAAGATCGCGCCGGCCGCGGAGCCGCTCGTCGCACCGTTCCGCGCGCGGCTGAGCGCGCTGGGGCCGACCGGGAAGCCGCTCACGGACGACCGTGCCCCGGTCGAGTGGCTCACCGACCGGATGATCCTCGGCTACGCGGCCCACGGCGGCGAGCTCGAGCAGGACCTGCTCCCGACCGCTCCTGGGCAGTGAGCCTCCCGAAGCTCGCGGCCGGCTACCTGAAGGTCGCCCATCGCGGCGCGTCCGCGCTCGCGCCGGAAAACTCCCTCGCCGCGCTCGACGCTGCGCTTGCGGCGGAAGTGGATATGGTCGAGCTCGATGTGGTCTGGGTGGGCGGAAGCCTCCGCCTCGCGCACTCGGCCGCGCAGCTCCGGCCCGACAGCCCGGAGCTCCAGGAAGCACTCGAGCTCTTCGCACGCAGCGCGGACGAGCGCATCTGGCTCGACCTCGACGTGAAGACACCCGGGCACGAGCAGGCCCTGATGGAGGCCGTCGCCGCGCACGGTCTCGTCGAACGCACCCTCGTGACGTCCTTTCACCCACAGGTGCTACTGGAGGCGAGACGGCTCGGGCCAGGCGTCGCCACGGGCCTCTCGTACCCCAACGACCGCCACGGCCTCAGCGAGCGGCGGCCGTTCGGAGCCTTCGTCGGGCCGAGCCTGCGCGTGCTCCGCGCCGCGCTTCCGGCGCGCATCGGCCGCATGCTCGCGTCTGCGCAAGCCGAGGCCGCGATGCTCCACCACGCGCTCGTGACTCCGAAGGTCGTCGCGCGCTGCCGCGCGGCCGGGGCGCAGGTTTTCGCCTGGACGATCGAGACCGGGGACGACCTCCGCCGGGTGCTCGCCGCGGGGGCGGACGGTGCGATTGCGAATGACCCCAGCCTCTTCGATGACTAGGATTGGGGCCACGATGCGCGGGGTCCTCGCAGCCGCTCTCCTCGTCGGTGGCCTGATCGCCGCGGCGCCCGCGCTCGCGCAGACGCCGCCGGCCACGATCGCGGACGGCGTGACCATCCACACCGTGGACGTCGGAGGCATGACAGCGGCCGAGGCCAAGGAAGCCGTGCACGACTTCGCCGCGACTCCGTTCACGCTCACCTTCAGGGCCCGCACGCTCCAGCCCGCGCCCTGGTCACTCGGCGTGAAGAGCAAGGTCGACCTCGCCGTATCGGCCGCGCTGGCAGCGTCCCCGGACACGAACATCCCACTCACCGTCTCGATCGACATCGACCAGTTGCGCCACTACACCGAGAAGCTGAACAACCTGCTCTCGCGCGAGCCGCGCGACACGCACGTCCGTCTCAGCCACCTGCGGCCGCATCTCTCCAAGCCGCGGGACGGCTACCGGGTCAGGCAGCGCCCGACGCGGACGCGTCTCAAGGAGGCGATCAGGGCCAACTCACGCGGCCCGGTCGCGATCGCCTACCGCACGATCGAGCCCAAGGTGACACGCTCGAACTTCAAGCCCGTTGTCGTCATCCGCCGCGGCTCGCACCGGCTCTACCTCTACAAGGGCGCGCACATGCGCTTCCGCGCGAGTTTCGGGGTGGCGGTCGGCCAGCCGATCTACCCGACGCCGATCGGGAAGTTCACGATCGTGACGAAGCAGCGGAACCCGTGGTGGTATCCGCCGGACAGCGCCTGGGCCGCCGGCGCGAGCCCCATCCCGCCCGGCCCGGGCAACCCGCTCGGCACTCGCTGGATGGGCCTGTCGGCTTCCGGCGTCGGCATTCACGGGACTCCCGATGCCGCCTCGATCGGCTACTCGGCCTCCCACGGCTGCATCCGGATGCGGATCCCCGACGCCGAATGGCTCTTCGAGCGCGTCGAGGTCGGCTCGACGGTCTTCATCGTTCGGGCCTGAGTACACTCGAAGGCGGCATGCCCGGCCGCCTGAGAATTGTCCTGCAAGCGGCCGCCGTCCTGGTGGTCGCCCTTCTCCTCGCCCTGTTGGGCTGGCAGGTGTTCCAGAAGGACAACGAGCCCGATCTCGGGCGCCCGGCCCCGAACTTCACGCTCCCGCACCTGAACAGCGAGGAAGAGGTCAGCCTCGCCTCGTTCCGCGGCAAGGCCGTCGTGCTCAACTTCTGGGCCTCCTGGTGCGGCCCGTGCAAGGACGAGGCGCCCCTGCTCGAGTCCGCGTGGAACCGCTACAAGGACAAGGGCGTCGTCGTTCTCGGGGTCGACGCGCAGGACTTCGACGTCGACGCCCAGCGCTTCGTGGACAGGGCCGGGATCACGTATCCGATCGTCCGGGACAAGCACGGCTCGACGCTCGGTCACTACGGGGTCACGGGCTTCCCCGAGACGTGGTTCATCGACGCTCAGGGGAGGATCGTCGGTGAGCACGTCGCGGGTCCGCTGACCGAGGATGACCTCGAGCGCAACATAAAGATCGCGCTCGGGGAGCCGGCATGACCCGTACGCTCCTCGCCCTGCTCGGCGTCGCGCTGGCCGTCGTGGCACCGGCGGCTGCGAGCGAGCAGAGCCCGACCCTGCCGGAGCTCGAGCGCGAGCTCATCTGCCCGACCTGCCACGAGACGCTGGCCGCGTCGAGCTCGCCGATCGCCCAGCGGATGCGCGCTTTCATCCGCGCCCGCATCGCGGCCGGAGACACGAAGTCCGAGATCAAGAACAAGCTCGTCGACCAGTTCGGCGAGAGCGTTCTCGCCGCGCCGCCGAAGAGCGGCTTCAACCTGCTCGCCTGGGTGCTGCCGTTGGCCGGAATCGTGCTCGCGGCGGCCGTCGTGGGCTTCCTGGCCTACCGCTGGAGCCGCGGCCGCGCTGCGGAGGACGAGGAGGAGGCTGTCGGCCCTCCCGCCCACGGACGCTTTACCCTGGATCCCGAGCTCGAGCGCCGGCTCGACGAAGAGCTCGCGCGCTACGACGCCTAGCGAGCCATGGAGGCCAAGATCCCGCTCGCCTTTCTCGCGGGCCTCCTCTCCTTCGTGACGCCTTGCGTCCTGCCGCTCGTGCCCGGCTACCTCTCTGCCGTCTCGGGCGTGCAGATCGGCGTGGGTGGACGGAAGGTCGTGGCGGCGAGCATTCCCTTCATCGCGGGCTTCACGCTCGTCTTCGTCGCCCTCGGCGCGCTCGCGGGTGCGGCCGGCGGCCTCTTCCACGACCAGCGGCTGCTCTCGATGGTGGCGGGTGTCGTCGTGGTCGTCTTCGGCTTCGCCTTCATGGGGCTGCTGCCGTTCCCGTGGCTCGACCGGATGGTTGCGCCCGAGCTCGTCGAGGGAGCGCGCCGCCGCGGATCGCGCGCCCTCCTCGGAGGCGCCTTCGGCGTCTGCGCCGCGCCGTGCATCGGGCCGGTGCTCGCCACGATTCTCGCCCTGGCGGGCGATGCCTCCACCGCGGCCCAGGGATCGTTGCTCCTCCTCGTCTACTCCCTCGGACTGGCCGTGCCATTCGTCCTCGTGGGCATCGGCTTCGACCGCGCGATGGGAGCCTCTCGCTGGTTCCGCGACCGCTACGGCGCCGTGCAGTTCATCAGCGGGGCGCTGCTCGTCGCCCTGGGCCTTTTGCTCTTCTTCGACCGCTTCTGGTGGATCCGGATCGCCTTCAACCGTCTGTTCGAGAAGCTCGGCGTGGATGTCTGAGGGCTATTT
>JAICVP010000310.1 GCA_025935275.1 Thermoleophilia bacterium | reverse complement strand
CGGTGTGAAGGCTTCGTAGCCCTCGGCCTCGAGCGTCTGCGCGAGCTCCGGTCCGCCTTCCTCCACGATACGCCCGTCGACGAAGACGTGCACGAAGTCCGGCTTGATGTACTCGAGAATCCGCTGGTAGTGCGTGATGACGAGAGCGCCCATGTCAGCGCTGACGAGCTGCTTGACGCCGCCCGCGACGATGCGGAGCGCGTCGATGTCGAGACCCGAGTCGGTCTCGTCGAGAACCGCGATCCGCGGCTTGAGCATCGCCATCTGCAGGATCTCCACGCGCTTCTTCTCCCCGCCCGAAAAGCCGTCGTTCAGATAGCGGCCCGACATCTCCTTCGGAACCTTGAGCATCTCCATGGCCGCGGTCAGGTCCTTGCGGAACTCGGGGATCTTGACGGGATCGTCCTCGCCGCCGGCCTTCGCCTTGCGCACCGCGTTGACCGCCGAGCGGAGGAAGCTCGCCACGGTGACGCCCGGGACTGCATGCGGGTACTGGAAGGCGAGGAAGAGACCGCGCTGCGCGCGCTCGTCCGCGCCCATGTCGACGATGCTCTCGCCGTCCATCAGGATGTCGCCGCCGGTGATCTCGTAAGCGGGGTGCCCGGCCAGCGCATAGGCCAGCGTCGACTTCCCCGACCCGTTCGGGCCCATGATCGCGTGGACCTGGTTCGTGTCCACCGAGAGGTCGACTCCACGGACGATCTCGGTGCCGTCCTCCGTGGCGACGTGCAGGTCTTTGATCTCGAGCAAAGCCAAGTTCGTAACAGCCTTTCAGTAGGTTGCGCCTGGGCCTCGAGCGGGCGCTTGTGACACCCTCAGTGTAGCGACTCACCCTTGGTGTCCCCTGCGGAGGCACCGTGCTACCATCGAAGCATGGGTCCCCTCGGATGGCCTGAGATAATCATCATCCTGGTCGTGCTGCTCCTCCTCTTCGGAGCCAAGCGGTTGCCGGAGATGGGGCGCTCACTGGGACGCGGCATGCGGGAGTTCAAGGACGCGGTGACCACGAGCGAGCCGGAGACGAAGGAAGTCACCACGGCTCCGACACCCGCGACGACGCCTGTGACGCAGGCCTCCACCGAGGCCCCGGCGCAGCAGCCGCAGCCCCAGGCCCAGCCGAAGAGCGAGAACGCCTAGCCCCCGGCCATGGCGCGGCTCCCGCGTCGTCTGAACCACGAGGACAGCGTCACGCTCGTCGAGCATCTCGACGAGTTTCGCTCGCGCCTCATCGTCTCGATCATCGCGGTCGTGGTCGCGTTCGCCGGCGCGTACATCTTCAACGACGACATCCTCCGCTGGCTCGCCCAGCCCCTGCCCGAGGCACGAGACGGGGAGCTGGTCACGTTCGGGGTGACGGAGCCGTTCTTCACCACGGTCAAGGTCGTCTTCATCGCCGCGCTCGCGATCTCGCTGCCGGTCGTCCTCTGGCAGCTCTGGAGCTTCCTCGCGCCGGCGTTCGAGCAGAACTCCCAGCGCATCGTGGCAGTCTTCGTGCTCATCGCGACCGGGCTGTTCGCGGGGGGCGTCGCATTTGGCTACTACGTCGTGCTCCCGCGGGCGCTCGGGTTCCTCACGACGTACAACGACGAGTTCTTCCAGATCGAGATCCGGGCGAGCTACTACTACACCTTCGTGGCGTACACGCTGCTTGCGATCGGGCTCGTGTTCTGCCTCCCCATCTTCGTCCTCGCGCTCGTCCGGCTCGGCGTCCTCACCTCGGGGGCCCTGCGCCGGAACCGCCGCATCGGCATCGCCATCGTCATCATCGGCGCAGCGCTCCTGCCGACCGTCGACCCGGTGTCGCTCGTCTTCGAGACGATCCCGCTCCTGATCCTCTACGAGGGCTCGATCTGGGCTGCGGTCTACTTCGAGAAGCGCTGGCGGGCGCGCGGGCTGATCGGCGCGCCGCTGATCGCCGACCAGTCGTAGGCCTCGCCGATCTCCCGTAGCCGCGCGCGCGTCGCGTCGCTGCAGAGCGCGCCTTTCACCCCGGCTTCGTACAACGCCTGCGGGTCGATCCCGATCGAGAGCACCGCGTCGTACTCGCGGGTGAGGTCGGTGTCGAACATCTCGGGGTCGTCGGTCGAGACCGTGCACGGGATGCCGGCCGCGACGAGCTCCTGAAGGGGGTGCTCCTCCAGTGAGGCGACCACTCCGGTGCGCAGGTTGGAGAGCGGCGTGACGTCGAGGACGACCCTGCGCTCTGCGAGCTCCTCGAGGAGATCGGGATCTTCGACCGCGCGGATCCCGTGGCGGATGCGGTCTGCGTGCAGGGAGTCGAGCGCCCCGCGCACCGACTCCGGGCCTGCGACCTCGCCCGCGTGGGGGACCGAGCCGAACCCCTCGTCGCGGACGAGCGCG
>JAICVP010000163.1 GCA_025935275.1 Thermoleophilia bacterium | reverse complement strand
TCCCGCTGCAGCGCCCCCTCGTCGATGAGCATCTGCAGCATCTCCTCCAGGAAGAACGGATTGCCCTCGGCGCTCGACAGGAGCGGGCTGCGAACGTCGTCCGGCACGCGCGCAGCGCCAAGAAGGTTGGAGACGAGCCGCTCCGACTCCTCCGCGGTCAGGGGTGTGAGGGAGAGCGCGGTCGCGTTCTGCTTCCCCGCACCCCAGGACGGGTGCTCGGCGAGGAACTCCGGCCGCGCCGTGCAGACGAGGAGCACGCAGGAGTCCGAGATCCGGTCGACGAGGTGCTCGACGAGATCGAGAAGCGCCGCCGAGGCCCAGTGGATGTCCTCGATGACGAGCACGGTCAGGCCGCGGCGGCCGAGCGCGCCGACGTAGCGCTGCCACCCGTCCGCCAGGGTCGTGCCCACGGTCGGCGTGTCCATCGAGGACAGCGGCGAGTCGTCGCCTGCGAGCCCGATCGTCCAGGCAATGGAGTCGAACACCTCCCGCGCGCCCTGCTCGACCACGGCGTGGACGGCCGTGCGGAGCTTCTCGTGCGCGACGTCGACGGGATCGGTGTCGAGGATGTCCGCATCCCCCTTCGCCGCCTCGGCGAGCGGCCAGTACGTGATTCCCTCTCCGTAGGGCAGGCAGCGGCCTTTGAGGATCCGCGCGGCCGAGACGCGGGCCAGGAGCTCGTCGACGAGGCGCGACTTGCCGACGCCCGCCGGCCCGAAGAGCGTGACGAGCTGCGGCACGCGCTCGCGCCGCCCCCGCGCCGCGACCATCTCCAGGAGTGTCAGCTCCTCCTCGCGGCCGACGAGCGGGCCGGAGAACTCGGACTCGCGGACGGCAGGCTCCGTCGCCACCGCCTGCGCCGCCCACGCGGAGACGGGGGCACTCTTTCCCTTCGCGTCGATCTCGCGACGGGGGCCGTAGGCGACCGCGCGACTCGTCGCCCCATGCGTGCGCGGCCCGACGAGGATCTCGCCGGGGCTGGCGGCCTGTTGCAGGCGGGCGGCCACGTTGACGGCGTCGCCGCTCACCATCAACTCGCCCCGCGCAGCGGTCTCGCGGCCGGAGACCACGTCGCCGGTGTTGATCCCGGTGCGGAGCCCGACGGAGAGGCCGAAACGGCTCTCGACCCGTTCCGCGAAGCCCGCGAAGCGCTCGTGCGCGGCCAGAGCCGCCCGGACCGCGCGCTCGGGGTCGTCCTCGTGCGCAGAGGGGATGCCGAACACGGCCAGCACCGCGTCGCCGACGAACTTCTCCGTCGTCCCGCCGAAGCGCACGACCTCCGCGTTCAGGAGCTCGAAGAGCTCGGCCTGGACCCGGCGCACGTCCTCGGGGTCGAGCCGCTCGCCGAGCGCGGTCGAACCGGCGAGATCGGAAAACAGCACGGTGACGATGCGCCGCTCCTGCTGCTCCTCGCCGCGCTGCAGAGCCGTTCCGCAGTTCGAGCAGAACCGCGCGTCGGCTGCCTGTTCGGCGCCGCAGGAGGGGCAGGTCTGCATGCGCCCGAGTCTATGCCGCGGACATCCCCCTGACGTACGATCGCTGCCGTGCGGACGCGCCCAGGCTCGTACGTCCTTCAGGTCGCCCTCGTCGCCGCCGTCTACTTCGGAGGAGCGAAGCTCGGGCTCAATCTGGCGGTCGGGCACGGCGTCATCACGCCGGTCTGGCCGCCGACGGGGATCGCCATCGCCGCGCTGCTCCTCCTCGGCCCGAGGATGTGGCCGGCGGTTGCGCTCGGCGCCTTCCTCGGCAACGCGACGAGCGGGGTGTCGCTCTGGGTGGCGGCCGGAATCGCCGTGGGAAACACCCTCGAGGCGGTCGTCGCGGTCTATCTCCTGCGGCGCGTTTCCTTCCGGACGACCTTCGAGCGCGTCGTGGACGTCGTCCAGTTCGCGTGCGCCGGCGCCCTCGCCGCCGCGGTGGCGGCGACCAACGGCGTCACCGTCCTCGCGCTCGCGGACTCGCCCGCGGCCTCGCCCTACGGATCGCGCTGGCTGCTCTGGTGGCTCGGGGACGCGACGGGAGCCCTGCTCGTCGCGCCGCTGATTCTCATCTGGGCGACGCGGCCGCCGATCCGACTCCCGCTGGCGCGGATCCTCGAAGGGCTGCTCATGCTCGCCGCCCTCAGCGCGCTCTGCGCGACGATCTTCCTCGGGGGGTTCTGGCGCTATCCCTACCTCCTCTTCCCCCTCCTCCTCTGGGCCTCGGTGCGCTTCACGCAGCTCGGTGCCGTGACGGCCAGCTTCACGGTGGCGGCGTTCGGGGTCGCCGGAGTCATCAGCGAGAACGTGCCGCTCGGAGGCCACGACGAGACGGTCACGGTCGAGATCCTGCAGGGCCTCCTGGCGATCACCGCCATCAGCCTCCTCGCCCTCGGCGCGTCCGTCGCAGAGCGCGACGCGGCCGCGGCATCGCTCCGCCAGGCGGCGGTCGGCCTGGCGGAGGCGCAGGCGCTCGCCCATGTGGGCAGCTGGGAGTGGGACATCGCCGGCGACCGCGTCACGTGGTCGAACGAGCTCTACCGGATCTACGACCTCCAACCCGAGCGCGGAGAGCTGGACTACGAGGCCTACCTCTCCCGCATCCACCCGGGCGACCGGGACCGCGTACGCGGCACCGTCGAGGCTGCGCTCGCGGACGGGCAGGCCTTCGAGATGACGCACCGCGTAGTTCTCTCAGACGGAACCGAGCGGATCGTCCAGGGCCGCGGCCGTGTCGTGGTCGATCGCGCCGGCCACCCCGTGCGCATGGTCGGGACGACGCAGGACATCACCGAGCGCGAGCGGGTCGAACAGGTCCGGGAGAACATCCTCGCCGCGGTCTCCCACGAGCTCCGCACGCCGCTCACCGCCATTCTCGGGTTCGCCATCACCCTCCGCGAGCGCTGGCCGACCCTGACCGACGAGGGCCGGGAGCAGATGATCGGGCTCGTCGCCAGCCAGGCCGCGCGTCTCGAACGGCTCCTGAACGACCTGCTGGAGGTCGACCGCCTCAGGCATGGGCGCCTGCGCGTGGAGTTCGAGCACGCCGATCTCGGCGAGCTCGTCCGAAGCGTGGTCGCCGGGCGGCCGGACGACGGGAGGATCGACGTGCACGCCGAGAGCGTCCAGGCGAGCGTCGACCCGGCCAAGTTCGAGCGCATCGTCGACAACCTGATTGCGAACGCCGAGCGCCACACCCCTGGCGGCACGCCCATCGACGTCTCGATCGCGCCCGACGGGCCGGGCGCGCTCCTCCGCGTGGACGACCGGGGGCCGGGCGTGCCCGACGCCGAGAAGGAGACGATCTTCCAGGCGTTCGCGCGCGGGAGCGAGGTCGAGGCGACGGGGGTCGGCGTCGGCCTCGCGCTCGTCGCCCAGTTCGCCGCGCTGCACGGCGGCCGGGCCTGGGTCGAGGACAACCCCGGCGGCGGCGCCTCCTTCCGCGTGCTCTTCCCCGGCGCCACGGCGTGAGCGGCTTGCGCTGCCGCGGCTGGGAGCAGGAGGGCGCACTCCGCTGCCTCCTCAACAACCTCGACCCGGCGGTGGCGGAGGATCCCGCCGCCCTCGTGGTCTACGGAGGCCGCGGTAAAGCGGCGCGCTCGCCCGAGGCGTTGGACGAGATCGTCGCCGCCCTCGAGCGCCTCGGGCCTGACGAGACGCTCGTCGTCCAGTCCGGCAAGGCTGTCGCGACGCTTCCGACGCACGAGGACGCGCCGCGCGTCCTCATCTCGACCGCGATGGTCGTCCCGGAGTGGTCCGACCAGGACACCTTCCGCGGGCTCGAGGACGCGGGCCTGACCATGTACGGCCAGATGACCGCCGCCGGCTGGTTCTACATCGGCACGCAGGGCATCCTCGGCTTCACGTACGAAACCTTCCGGGCGGTCGCGGCCAGGCACTTCGGCGACTCGCTGGCCGGGAAGAGAGTGCTGACCGCCGGGCTCGGCGGCATGGGCGGCGCGCAGGGCTTCGGCGTGGGGCTGAACGGCGGCCGCGCGCTGATCGTCGAGGTGGATCCCGCCCGCGCGAAGCGGCGCCTCGCCGACGGCTGGGTCGACCTCGTCGCCGACTATGACCACGCGCTCACCGCGCACCTGGACGAGGACGGCCCGGGCGCGGTGGCGCTGCTCGGAAACGCAGCCGACGTCGTCCCTCGCCTGCTCGCCGACGGGGTCGAGTTCGAGGTCGTCACCGACCAGACCGCCGCGCACGACCCCCTGCGCGGCTACGTGCCGCTCGGCTTCACGGCGGAGGAGGCCCGCGCGGAAAACCCCGACGATCCTGGCTTCCAGCGCGCGGTCTACGACTCGCTGACGGCGCACGTGGCCGCCCTGCTCGGCTACCGGGAACGCGGCGCGGTGGTCTTCGAGTACGGAAACGGGCTGAGGGCGCAGGCGGCGGCGCAGGGTCTCGGCGCCGCGCTGGAGATCCCAGGCTTCGTCGCCGAGTACGTCAGGCCGATCCTCGCGCGCGGCGTCGGGCCCTTCCGCTGGATCTGCCTCTCCGGCGATCCCGAGGATCTGCGCAGGAGCGAGGACGTCCTGCTGGACGTGATCGGGACCGACTCGCTGCGGGGCTGGATCGAGCTCGCGCGCGAGCGCGTGCCGCTGCAGGGCCTCCCCGCGCGCATCTGCTGGCTCGGCCTCGGCGAGCGCGACCGGGTCGCCCTCGCCATGAATGACCTCGTCCGCTCAGGAGAGTGCGGGCCCCTGGCAATCGGGCGCGACCACATGGATCCCGCCTCGGTCGCCTCACCCACGCGCGAGACCGAGGGCATGCTGGACGGAAGCGACGCGATCGCCGACTGGCCGATCCTGAACGCGCTCGTGAACGCCGTCTCGGGCGCCTCGTGGGTCTCGGTGCATCACGGGGGCGGCGTGGGGATCGGGAACTCGATCCACGCCGGCGTGGTCATGGTCGCGGACGGCACGCCGTCCGGCCTCGACCGCTTGCGGCGCGTCCTCACGAACGACCCGGCGATGGGTGTCTTCCGGCATGCCGACGCGGGATATCCCGAAGCGCTGGAGACGGCGACGAAGAATC
>JAICVP010000307.1 GCA_025935275.1 Thermoleophilia bacterium | reverse complement strand
TAGGTGTAGCGCCGCTGGATCGGGACGAGCACGTGCATCCCGTCGGAGCCGCTCGTCTTCGGCAGCCCTTCGAGGTCGAGAGCGTCGAGCACCTCTTTCACGAGCAAGGCGACCTGCACGACCTCGGGGAAGCCCACGTCGGGTGAGGGGTCGAGGTCGAAGAGCACGAAATCCGGCCGCTCAGGCTTGTCCACCCGCGAGTACCAGACGTTCATGTCGATGCAGCCCATGTTCACCATCCAGAGCAGGGCGAGATCGTCGTTCACGAGCGGGTACGTGATCATCCGCTTCTGGCGCGTCTCCCTCGACGTCGCCCTGAACGCCTTCCGGTCGATCCAGTCCGGCATGTGGGCAGGCGAGTCCTTCTGGAAGAAGAACTTCCCGTCGCGGCCGTCGGGATAGCGCTTCATCGTGAACGGCCGGTTCTTCAGGTGGGGTACCAGCGCCGGCGCCACGTCGCGGTAGTACGAAAGCAGGTCGCCCTTGGTCAGCCCGCTCTCCGGGAAGAAGACCTTGTCGAGGTTGGAGAGCTTCAGCGTCCGCTTCCCGCGCCGGATCTCCGTTTCGATCGGCAACTCGCGGCGCACCTCCTCGGCCTCCTTGTCCTCGCGCAGGCCCTTGTAGGAGGGCGCGCGGAGCCGTTTGTCGTGTGTCCATTCGGCGAACTCGACCTCGCAGACCAGCTTCGGCTCGACCCAGACGACGTCATCGCGGCGCACCTTCGGCATCTTCGGCACGACGTCGAAGGGCGAGGTCTTGCGCTCGAGGGGCCGGAGCTTGCGGAGCAGCTTGTCGATCTCCTTTTCCGTGAAGCCCGTGCCCACATTGCCCACATAGCGAAGGCCGTTCCCCTCGTTGACGGCGAGGATCAGCGAGCCGAGTGTGCCCGAGCGGCGGCCCTTCCCCCGCGTGTAGCCCGCAACGATGAACTCCTGGCGGCCATGGGTCTTGATCTTGAGCCAGTTCCGCGACCTGCGGCCGGGCTCGTAGCGTGAGCCCGCCTTCTTCGCGACGATACCCTCGAGCTCTTGCTGCGCGGCCGCCTTCTGCAGGCCGGGCCCGTCGTCGAAGGCCTCCGAGAGGAGCACCGTTCGATTCCGGCGGTCGAGCAGGCGCGCGAGCTCTTCGCGCCTCTCCTCCAGCGGACGGTCGATCATGGAGGTGCCGTCGACCTCGAGAACGTCGAAGGCGTAGTAGACCACCGCGCCGTTGCCTTGCTGCATCCTCGAGAAGCTCGAGCGTCCCTCGTCGTCTAGCGCGCACACCTCGCCGTCCAGCACGCAGTCCGGCGTTTTGACGGCGGACGACAGCGCGCGCGCCACGTTTTCGAACCGCTCCGTAAGATCGTTTCCGTTCCGGCTCACGAGCCGCGCCTCGCTTCCGCGCACGTACGCAAGCGCGCGGTAGCCGTCGAACTTCACCTCGAAGCTCCAGTCCTTCCCGGCCGGCACGTCCTCAGAGAGCGTCGCCAGCATGGGGGAATACTCCTTCTGCTTGCCGCGGGGCTTCGGCGGCGCATCCTCCCGCTTGCGGATGAGGAGCCAGTTCTTCTCGTCGCCGGAGAGGCGCGCCGGGACGAGCGTCCACACGCCCTGCAGGCGCTCGCCGTCGAGACGCACGGTCAGGCCGCCGTCGCGCTTCTCCTCGAGCAGCTCGTACGTGCCGGAATCCCAGATCTCCACCGTGCCCGCGCCGTACTGGCCCTTCGGGATCTCGCCCTCGAAGCCCGCGTAGTCGAGCGGGTGATCCTCGACATGGACGGCGAGGTTGCGCTGTCCCGTCTCGAGCGGGACGCCCTTCGGCACTGCCCAGGAGAGCAGGACGCCGTCGCGCTCGAGGCGGAAGTCGTAGTGAAGTCGGCGCGCGTCATGGCGCTGGACGACGAAGATCGGCGCCTTCGCTCCGCCCTTCCGGCCGCTGAACGGCTCCGGCGTCTTCTTGCGGTCACGCTTGCGTTCGTAGTCTCGGAGGCTTGCCATCGGCGAATGTTTATCCGGCTTGGCCATGGGTAGAACGTCGTCGCGAGAGGCTCCTTTGCGACTTCTCTGCCGACCAGGGGGGGTTGGCACTCAAGGCCGGTGCGAACCGGCCTTGAGGCCTTGTGTAAAGGTGTTGTTTGGGCGGGGAAAACTCTGTGGATGCTGTGGGAAACGGGGCCCAGAACCCGCTTCACTCAAGGAAAATCCCCATCCGGCGAAATTTCTCGCTCCGCGCACGCGTTCTCGTCTCCGGATCGCCCTTTTTGATCTCGTCGAGGGCGATTCCGAGCGCTTCGCCGAGCAGCGTGGCTGCCGCGTCCGGATTCTCGTGCGCGCCGCCAGGAGGCTCCGGGACGACCCCGTCGATGACGCCGAGCTCGAGACAGTGGACCGCGTCTGGCTTGAACGCGGCGGCGGCCTTCTTCGCCTCGCCGGCGTCGCGCCAGAGAATCGCGGCGCAGCCCTCCGGCGAGATGACGGAGTAGATCGCGTTCTCCTGCATGAGG
>JAICVP010000091.1 GCA_025935275.1 Thermoleophilia bacterium | reverse complement strand
TTTGCCGCCGGAAAGCGGCTCTGGACGGCCGTGACGAAGTCGCGCTTGGCGGCGGCCTCGTTGCCGGTGAGCACCCCTATCCGCCGCGGCAGGACCGGCAGCGGCCGCTTGCGGTCGGGGGCGAAGAGCCCTTCCGCGGCCAGCCTCTGCTTCAGGCGCTCGAGCCCGGCGAGAATCGCGCCCAGGCCGAGCGGCTCGATCGTGAGCGCGCGGAGCTGGAACACCCCGCGCGCCTCGTACAGCTCCGGGCGGCCGAAGACATGCACGGTCATGCCGTCGGCGAGCTCGAGCCGGAGGCCGTCGAAGCGGCCCCGCGGCATGCTCACGGGAAGACAGGCGCCGTCCGTGGAGTCCTTGAGCGTGAAGAAAACGCTCTGCCAGCCCTGCTGGCGGCGGAACTCCGTGACCTCTCCCTCGACCCAGATCGAGGGCAGCCTGGCCACCCAGGACGCGACGCCGCGGTTGAACGCGGACACTGTGTAGACCTTGCGGTCGCCGTAGAGGAGCGGCTCGACCTTCACCCGCTCGAATCTAGCTCAGCAGAGCGGGCGCGGAAGAAATCGGCGCGCTTTAGAGCAGGATCTGGGCGGCGACGTCCGGAACACACCCACGCGGCCCGACCAGCTCGACCGCCTCGTGGAGATCCGCGTCGCTCTGCGCGATCCGCTCGGCGAGGGGAAGCGGGTAGCCGGCCTCCATCAGAACGTGGAGCCGCCAGCTTTCCACCTTGCCGCGCTCGTCCTTTTCCCGCTCGAGAGTGGTCAACGTCTCTTCCATTCCGCGTAGGTTCGGTTTCCTTAGGACGAACCCTCCCCCGAAAAGTCAGTTTCAATCGCGGTCGAGACTGCGAACCGAGGCGTCCAACTCGGCTTCGAGAGCGGCCTGCCGCTCCTCGGCGAATGCGAGCGCTTCCTCGAGCCTCGCGGAGAGGTGGCGAACCCGTTCGGCGGCAAGCTCGTGCTGCGCCTCTGCGGAGCGCGCGACGTCGTTGATCCTTCGCTGGAGCCGGTCGGCGGTCATGCGCGCCATCTCAGCGATGCGGTCGGCGACGTCCTTCTCCGCCTGGCGGGCGAATTGCTCGATCGCCTTCTCGAGCTCGCGCGACAAGCGTTCGGCCGCCTTCTCGCGCGACTCCTTGATCTGAGCGTCGAACTGCTTCTCGGCGTACTCGCTGAGTCGCGTCGCGGCGCGTTCCAAAGCTCGGTCGAGCGCGGCCAGGTGGCGTCGCTCCGCCTCTTCGAGGCCGGCGGCGATTCGCGCTCTCGACTCGACCTCGTCCCGCTCCAGCTGCTCGCGGAGGGACCGCTCGCGCGCGCGGAGTCGCTCGCTGACCTCGTGGAGGGCCCGGCGTCTTTCGGCGGCGTGGATCTCGATGTCGGAGCGCCCCTCCTCCAGGAAGGAGCTTCCAAACCGCTGCAGCTCCTCGCGGAGCTTTGCCAATGCGAGGCGCTGCTCCTCGCTCGCGGCATCGACCCGCTCGGCGTCGGCGGCGAGGCGGGCCTCGTACGCGGTGACGGCTTCGCGCTGCTGCTGGCCGAGCTCGACGAGCTTCCGCTCGAGCTCGCGCTGCCCGCGGTCCAGGTCTGCCGCCCAGGCCATCAGCCGCTGCTCGAGCCGCTCCTGCACGGAGGCGACGGTCTGGGTGAGCTCGACGCGGGCCCGTTCCGTCTGGCGCTCAACGGTGTCCCGCCGCTCCTCGGCGAGACGCCGCTCCTGCTCGCTGAGCTGGTGGCTCGTGTTCGCGCGTTCGCGCGCGAGCATCCGCTCCAGCTCGAGGATGCGCTGGCGCGCCTCCTCGTCGGCGAAAGCCCGGATCTCGTCACGAGCTTCATCCGCGAGGTGTTCGACTTGCTGCATGCGCCGGAGACCACGGTTCAGGGCCAGCAGGCCGGCCTCGGCGACTGCGGCGGCGGCGAGCCCTCCGGCGACGAGGATGAGCGCGTCCACGTCCGTAAACGAGTTCGCGAGATCGATGCCGAGCGCGATCGCCCCAATCGCTGCGCCGATCGCGAGGGCGACCGTGATCCAGAGCAGAAGGCGGTCGCTTGCCTTCCCCAAGACGACGGCGAGAAGCGAAAGCGCTACGACGCCGATCGCCGCTGCGAAGGCGATCTCGAGGGCGAGGGCCATCGCCTCATCCTAGGCCCTAGAAGCGGAACAGACGACCGCTGGCCGAACGCGCGCCGGCTGCCGCCTGCGAGAAGTGCTCGAACGCGGTCTTGGCGATCTGCCCGGCGAGAACATCCGAGGAGGAGCTCACTCCGGTCGAGCGGTAGGTCATGAGGACTGCGACGAAACCACCGTCCTGCCAGTACACGAGCCCGCTGTCGTGCCGCGCGACGGAGATCCACCCAGCCTTGTGCAGCACGGACACGCCGGGTTCCGAGCCCACGTAGCGGTCGAGTTTGCCGGGATCCTGAACGTGGGCCAGCGTCCAGAGCATGAAACGTGCGTCGCTGGCCGTGAAATGCCCGGACAGCCCGAGGAGCGGCCCGTGCCCACCCGCACCTCGATGGAGAAACTTGTGCACGCGCGCGAGATCCCAGGCCGACGTGTACTTGCCGGTGTTGAAGTACGACGGCTGGTCGACCACGTTGAGCGGAATCGGCGCCCGGTCGGCCGTCCCCAGGATGTAGCCACCGTTGATGTAGGAGTCGTAGAGCCCCAGGGCCCGCAGCGTGGCCGTGACCCTCGCGCTCCCCGTGTAGATCGACCCGCCGCCGAGCCAGGCCTCGAGGTCGTTCGCTGCCCCGTTGTCGGAATAGACCAGCATGCGGCGGAAGAGTGAGCCGATCTGCGAGTCGGGTGCCGGCTTGGCGCTGAGCACGCGCAGCACCTCGATCGCGATCCCGAGCTTGAGCGTTGAGGCGCCCATGAACCGAGCCCGCGCATTCCACGCGGCACCCTTTCCCGTCAGCAAGTCCTGGACGTAGACCGACGACGTTCCGGGGAAGGCGTCGACGAGCGCTCGAATCTTGCGCTGCAGCGCGCGGTCGAGGGAGCCCTTGGCCGCGTGCGGGCGGGCTCGGCGGGAGAGCCCGTAGACGGGACCGACCGACGACGAGGCTTTGTCGCCCATCGCGTTCACCGTCGTGATGCGGATCGTGACGTCGCGACTCGGCAGGGAGAGGGTCTTCCAGAACCGGCGTCCGTCGAGGTTCGCATGCCCCTTGTATTCGCCGGCCACGCGGATGCTCACGATCCGCGTGCCGGCAGCCACGCGCCCCTTGATCTGTCCGAAAGACACCTCCCGCGGAGCCGGTGCGTAGATCGCGGGCGGCGTCGGCGGGGGCTCGGCCGGCGGCATGAAAGCGAGCGTCA
Source organism: Thermoleophilia bacterium (assembly GCA_025935275.1). GTDB lineage: Bacteria > Actinomycetota > Thermoleophilia > Gaiellales > Gaiellaceae > DATEOR01. The sequence goes on along the minus strand of JAICVP010000091.1, from coordinate 4,674 downwards.
CCACACCCGCATCATCACCGATGCGCAGGCAAGCGCGACGACCGCGACGGAAAGAATGCGGAGGGCCCGCTCGGCCGGCCCCATGATCAGCTCCGGCGTGACTCCCTCCGTCGAGCCGTCCGCGCGCTCGATCGTCCCCTGCACCCGCGTCACGCGGCGCCGCAGGTCCCGAACCTGTGTCGAGAGGACACGCTGCGCGAGGCTAAGGGCATAGGCGAAGACCGCCCCGGCGATTGCGGCCGCGCCGATCGACTCGGCCGTGGCGAAGTAGGCGGTGAGCAAGGGAAAGGACCCCCACGCGAGCGCGAACCAGGCATCGTCGTGGAAGCGACCTCCGAAGGACTCGAGGTTGTAGGCCACGACGATGAAGGCGCCCGCCGCCACGAAGGCAGCGATCCAGGGGTCGAATACGACTGCGCCGATGATGCCGATCGCGACGGCTCCTGCGATCGAGATCGCTGCGAGGAAGATGAGCACGCCGCGAGGGATCTCCGTGCGGAGCGGCCTCCCGTTGAGCTCGTCGAGGGCATGCGCTCCGACGCCCACCGCGAGGAAGAAGGCCGCCAGGGTCGGCAGTAGCCTGGACCAGGAGAACTGTGCGCTGAGCGCGGCCCCGATCGCCACGTAGCTCAGGTGCCACGCCGTGTACGGCGGATGGAGGAGGGTGAAGTAGTCGCGCCAGCCCCCCGAGCGCAGGGCGTAGAAGGCCGGCCGCGAGGTCTCAAGCGCCACGTGTGCCCCAGAGCACGAGACCGCCGCCGAGGCTGAGACGCCGGCCCTGGACGTCCTCGATGCCTGCGTTGCGCCAGGCGCCGACGATCTCCTCCACTGGGTGGCGGTTCCAGAAGCCGCGGATGCTCGGCCCGAGAAAGCTGCCCACCTCGCCCCATCCGGGCGAGATCGCACGCCCCAGCACGGGTAGTCCGACGCGGACGTAGAGCTCCCAGGCCGGGCGCGCGACTCCGGCGGGCACGAAGAAGTCCAGCATGGCGATCCGACCCCCTGGCCGCACGACGCGCGCGAGCTCCTTCATCGTCGCCGCCGGGTCGTCGACATAGCGCAGCAGGTACGTGAACGTGAGTGCGTCGAACGATGCGTCCTCGAAGGGGAGCTCCTCTGCTTGTCCTTGCCTGAGCTCGACCCGGTCGCCGACACCTGCCGCGTCGACGCGGGCGCGGCCCGCGGCAAGCATCTCGGGGCTCTGGTCGATGCCGACGACACGGCAGCCGTACCGGCGGACGAGCTCGAGCGAGACCGACGCAGTCCCACAGGCGACGTCGAGAACGGTGGAGTCGCGATCCGTCTGGATGCGCTCGACGAGAAACGCGCGCCACCGGGGGTCCTGTCCGAGGGACAGCAGCCGTGCGTAGCGGTCGTAGGTCTCTCCGAGAGGGGCGAAAAGCGCTTGGGCTGCCCGGTTGCGCTCGCTGAGGCTCTCGGTCACAGGGCTATTGTTGCCGCTGTGGAGCTCGAGCAGGAGATTGCCGCTGCCGCCGAAGCCGCGTCGGCTCACGCGGAGGACGGCGAGCAGCTCGAGGGCGTCGTCCCGACGGAGCCCGGAGCCGGCGCTCGCGTCTACCTCTGCGCTTACCGGAGCGGCGAAGAGCAGTCGTGGTTGGCGCTCGACGCGCAGTACCGGCCGGTCGCCGACCGGGCTCTCGTCCGCGAGGCGGTCACGATCGCGGCCATGTGCGAGCTTGCCGAGGAGAGCGCTGGTGGCGGCGACATCGGGGAGCTCCGCGCCCGGCTGGTGGAGCTGCGCCTGACGGATGCGCCGGAGGGGATCGAGGAGGCCGAAGTTGCCGCCGCGGAGCTGCAGGAAACGATTCGCGCGGTCCCGCGTCTAGCCAATGTTCGCTACCTCGACGCGATCGGCCTGGCCGCGGCGAGGTTGGAGCAGACGCTCGGCCAGGTGGGCGGCTCGCCGTTTGCGGAGGCGATGAAGAGCGGGATGCCTGCGGCCGACGAGCTCGCCGCGCAGGTCATCCGCAGCTACAAGGGGCCGCTTGGCTAGCCGAGGTCGTAGCGGTAGACGTTCGTCTCGCGGGCCTGGAAGCCGACCTTCTCGTAGAGCCTGTTGGCGGACTCCCGCGAGGGGCGCGACGTCAGGTCGACGGTGCGGGCTCCCGAATCCGAGGCGAGACGAATGGCCTCCGCTACGAGCGCTTCCCCCGTCCCCTGGCCGCGCGCGGACTCGTCCACCACGACGTCCTCGATCCAGGCACGCGCTCCGGTCGGCGTCCGAAAGACCACCAGGGTCAAGGAGCCGATGATCTCGCCGGAGTCGTTGCGAGCCAGGAGGACCATCGCCGCAGGCGAGGCGACGATCTCCTCCAGCTGTTTCCGGGAGGGCAGCTCGGCGGACGTCGAAAGCTGTGGGACGAGCCTGGCGAAGGCAGCGACGAGCTCGTCGTCGACGGTGGTCGCCTGCGTGATTGCCACGTCGGGCTAAAGGGCCCCGCCCGCCGCCGGAGGCGCAGTCGGGTCCACGCCAGCGTCTCCGATCTGATTGCGCGACAGGTGCTCCTCGGCCAGGAGCAGGTTGTCGGCGGCGCGCTCGACGACGGCGAGGAGAGCCGACATGCTCGCCACCTCCTCGCGCTGCTCCTTGAGGAACCAGTCCATGAACTGCGCGCCGACGAGGTCGTTCTCCTCGCGCGCCAATGCGGCAAGCCGAACGATCTGCTCGGTGACGGTGCGCTCCTGCTGCAGGGCCAGGGCGACTGGGGCGATCGCGTCCGGGAACCCGTTCTGCGGCTCGGAGACCGCCGGGATCCGGACCTGCTCGCCGGAATCGAGGAGGTATTGCACCAGCATCATCGCGTGATTTCGTTCCTCGAGCGCCTGGCGGTAGAAGTGAGCCGCAAGCTGCTGCAAGGTTTCCGAGTCGAAGTACACGGCGATCGCCACGTACTGATTCGAGGCGGCCAACTCGTGGGCGATTTGCTCGTTGACGGCGTCGATGAAGCGGCTCTCGGACATCGGGACGTACATTAAGGGTGATCGAAGAAAGGAGCCCGATGGAGGGCGGATTCGGATTCCCGTTCGGGGGTGACCCGGACGATCTCATGCGCGGGCTGCGCGAATTCGCGGAGCGGCAGACGGAAGCCATGCAGGAGACTCAGCGTGAGCAGTTCGCGACGCTGACCCTGAACACCGCGGTCGAGCTGACCGGAGCTGCGCTCAAGCGCTTCCAGGTGAGCGGCTCGGCAGACGAGCAGGCCGTGGCCCTGCGCGATGCGATGCGCGTCCTCTTCCCCGAGGCAGTGGCGCTCGTCTCGGCTGCCCGGCAGGGCTTCATGCGCGAGTCGAGCTGATGCTGCCCGACCCCGGCGCGCTGGCAGTTTTCGTAGTCGCCGCGCTCGTGCTCCTGGTCATCCCGGGGCCGGCCGTGCTCTACATCGTCGCGCAGAGCATCAGCCAGGGCCGGCTCGCGGGCATCGTCTCGATGCTCGGTATCCAGGTGGGCGGACTCGTGCACGTCGCGGCCGCGGCCGCCGGTCTCTCGGCGTTGCTCGTCCGCTCGGCGGTCGCGTTCAACGTCGTCAAGTACGCGGGTGCTGCCTATCTGATCTTTCTCGGCCTGCGACGGATTCTCGGCCGGGAGGAGGCGGACGAGGTTCCCGGTGGGCGGCCCGAGAAGAGCCTGCGGCGTCTCTTCGCCCAGGGCATCGTGATCAACGTCCTCAACCCCAAGACCGCGCTCTTCTTCTTCTCGTTCCTGCCGCAGTTCGTGGACGTCGATGCAGGGTCGGTCGCGCTGCAGATCGCAACGCTCGGGCTGGTCTTCATCGTGCTCGCGACGGTGAGCGACGGGATGTATGCACTGGCGGCGGGCTCGGCGGCGGGGTGGCTGCGCGGCCGGCGGGGGGTCGCGCGGGGTGAGCGGTACGCGACCGGAGGAGTCCTCGTCGGGTTGGGTCTTTTGACCGCTTTTTCGGGTGCAAAGAGCCAGCAGTGATGGGGCCACCCCGTGCCTCCACCCGCTTTCGAGCGTAGCGCTCGCCGACGCACGCGTGGTGCGCGGAATGTGCCGAACTAGAATCGCCGCCCCGTGACCATCATCGACCGCGCGATCGTCCGAGCGCTACCCGCGGTGCCGCGGCCCGTCGTGAAGCGACTCTCCAGCCGCTACATCGCCGGAACGACGCTCGCAGAAGCCTGCGAGGTGGTTGGCAAGCTGAACGCGCAGGGAAAGGAGGCGACCCTCGACGTGCTCGGCGAAGAGGTCAAGCTCCGCGAGGAGGCCACGGCCCTGCGCGACGCATACCGGCGCGCCCTCGACACGATCGAGGAAGAGGGCCTGCGCTCGAACGTGAGCGTCAAGTTGACGGCCCTCGGCCTCAAGCTCGACCGTGGCCTCTGCCACGCGGATCTGGCCGCGGTCGTCGAGGAGGCCGCGCAGTTCGGCAACTTCGTTCGCATCGACATGGAGGACTCCTCGACCACCTCCGACACACTGGCGCTCTACCGGGAGCTCCGGGACGACGGGCACGACAATGTCGGCGTCGTTCTCCAGGCGGCGCTCAAGCGCACGATCGCCGACATCGAGGCACTCGCCGATCTGCGGCCGAACGTTCGCGTCTGCAAAGGGATCTACGTCGAGCCGCCGGAGATCGCCTACCAGGAGGACGAGACAATCCGCCTCAATTTCGTCGACGCGCTCGAGGCGCT
>JAICVP010000106.1 GCA_025935275.1 Thermoleophilia bacterium | reverse complement strand
CTCGGGCTTGATGATCTTCCGGTAGGCGATGATCTCCTGCTTCGCGTCGGAGATGTCGCGCACGATCTCTTCGCTGCGCCGCTCCTCGAGCTGGTCCTCAATGGCGTCGAGCTTGTGCCCGACCTTGTCCAGGATCGGGAAGCAGTAGTCGAAGAGGTCGTCGAGCACGTGGTAGAGCAGGTAGCCCGAGGCCTTCGAGAAGAGCTCGTCGCGGAGCTCCGCGTCCTCCTCGCAGCGGCGGAAGAGGTAGGTGACGGGGAGGAGCTCGACGTTGGCGAGCGTGATGAGGAAGTCCTGCCCGAGGAAGACGTCGAGCTCGGCAGCGTTCAGCCGCTGGACCGCCTTGTCGTAGATCGGGAAGTGGAGAACGATGAAGAGGTACTCGGGGTACTCGTCGATCTTCGGCCGCTGCCGCTTCGAGAGCACATCCTCGATGTCGAGCTCATGGAAGCCGAAACGCTCGGCGAGCACCGCGGCCTCGAGGGGTCCCGGCTCGTTGATGTGGATCCAGGTGAGCCCGTTAGCGGAGAGCTCGGCGATCCGAGGCTCGGTGCGCTCGTCGACCTGACCCGCGTCGCCGCGGGCCCGTCCACGCCGGATGCGGGGGAGAGTCGGTCGTGCCATCGGTACTGAAAGGATCGTCGAGTTGCATGTCCGGAGTACGAGATTGTACTCCGAACCCCTTGTTCTGCCTGCAAATCCGGGTACTCGCAGCACGGAGCCGCTCTCGCTGCGGAGTACACTCAACTGGTGAAGATCTGCGCCAATTGTGGCGAGGAAAACCCCGATCGCTTTCGCCTTTGTGGGTTCTGCGGGACGCCTTTCGCCGTCGCGGAGGCGCCGCAGGAGGTGCGCAAGACCGTCACAGTCGTCTTCAGTGACCTCGTCGGCTCGACGAGTCTCGGCGAGGCGATGGACTCGGAGACGGTCCGGGAGATCCTGCACCGGTATTTCGCGGCCATGCAGGCAGTTCTCGAGAGCCAGGGCGGGGCGGTGGAGAAGTTCATCGGGGACGCGATCATGGCGGTCTTCGGCTTGCCCAAGCTCCGCGAGGACGACGCCCTCCGCGCGGTCACCGCGGCAGTCGAGATGCAGAGCGCGCTCGCGGAGTTGAACGACGAGCTCGAGCGCGGGTGGGGCGTGAGGCTCGCGAACCGGACCGGCGTGAACACGGGCGAAGTCGTCGCCGGCGACGTGACTGCCGGACAACGGCTCGTCACCGGAGACACCGTCAACGTCGCCGCCCGGCTCGAGCAGGCCGCCGCGTCCGGAGAGGTCTTGCTCGGCGAGCTCACGTACCGCCTCGTCCGGAACGCGGTCGAGGTCGAGGCGGTCGAGCCGCTCGACCTCAAGGGCAAGGCCGAGCCGGTACCCGCCTACCGGGTGGTCGGCCTGGCCGCGCTGGACGCGTCGGTCCGGCGGCATGCAGGCGCGCTCGTCGGCCGGGAGGAAGAGCTGGGAGCGCTCCTCGCGGCATTCTCCGACGCGGTCTCGGCCAATCGCTGCAGGCTCGCCACCGTCTTCGGCAGCCCCGGAATGGGGAAGTCGCGGCTGGCCGAGGAGCTCGTCACGCAAGTCAGCCGAGCAGCCTCCGTGGTCCGGGGTCGCTGCCTCTCACACGGGCGCGGTATCACGTTTTGGCCGGTCATCGAAATCGTCCGGAAAGCAGCCGGAATCCTCGAAGAGGATCCGCCTGAGATGGCGCGGGCGAAGATCGCCACTCTCGCGAAGGACGACGCTGTGGCTCGACGCGTGGCCGCGGCCGTCGGACTTTCCACGGAGGAGTTTCCCGTCGAGGAGACCTTCTGGGGCGTGCGCAAGCTGCTCGAGACAATGGCGGCCGCGAGGCCGCTCGTCGTCGTCGTCGAGGACATCCACTGGGCGGAGTCGACGATGCTCGACCTCATCGAGCATGTTCTCGGCTCGTCCGAGCGCCCGATCGTGCTCGTGTGCCTCGCCCGCCACGAATTACTCGACATTCGACCCGCCTGGGAGAACTTGCCCAGTTCGCGCGTGGTGACGCTCGAGGCGCTTGGTGCGGACGACGCCGCACGCGTGGCGGAGAACCTTCTCGGAGAGGCAGAGCTCGATCCCGAAGTCCGCGCCCGGATCGTGGACGCAGCCGAAGGCAACCCTCTCTTCGTCGAGCAGATGCTCTCGATGATGGTGGACGAAGGCGCCTTGCGAAGCGAGGACGGGCGGTGGATGCCCGTGGAAAGCGCGGATGAGATCGCGGTTCCGCCGACGATCCAGGCGCTTCTCGCTGCGCGCCTCGACTTGCTCGGGCCGGAAGAGCGCGCGGTCATCGAAGCCGCCTCTGTCGCGGGTCTTGTCTTCCCTGAGGATGCCTTGCGCGAGCTCGTCTCGCAGGACGTCGCCCTTCAGGTCGAGAAGCTCATCCACTCCCTGTGCCGGAAGCACCTCATCCAGACCGGCGTCGAATCGACCGGCGGCGGCGCTCACTACCGGTTCGCCCACGCACTCGTTCGCGAGGCCGCCTACCAGGGGATGCTCAAGCGCACGCGGGCGACCCTGCACGAGCGCTTCGTCGGCTGGGCCGACCGGGTGAACTCCGACCGCGACCGCGCCGTCGAGTTCGAGGAGATTCTCGGCTACCACCTCGAGCAGGCGCACGGGAACCTCAAAGAGCTCGGGCCGCTCGACGATCACGGCCTGGAACTCGGCCGTGGGGCCGCGGCGCGGCTGGCATCAGCCGGGCAACGGGCATTCGCCCGCGGCGACATGCCTGCGGCGGCCAACCTTCTGCGGCGCGCCGCATCGGTTCTCCCAGAGCGCGACCCCTCGCGCCTGGAGCTCATCCCCGACCTTGGCGAGGCGCTGCTCGAGGTGGGAGAGTTTCCGTGGGCGGAGCTCTTCCTCGAGGAGGCGATTGACGCACGCCGCGACCGCGACGGACTGATTCCTGCGCTTTCCGAGCTCCTCCTCCTGCGCGTAAAGGCTCAGTCCGGCTCAGCGGAGCGGTGGAGTGAGCGCCTCGTCGAGGAAGCGTCTCAGATGCTTGAGGAATCCCACGGCAACGACGACGAGGCCATGCTCGCCACCATCTGGCGTCTGCTCGCATGGGCACATGGCACGTCCGGCCGCTACGGACTCGCGACCCGAGCCGCAGAGCGTGCGATGGAGTATGCGCGAGGCGTGAGCGACGGACGCCAGCTGCGGCTGGCCGCAGTCCACTATGCGATGGCCGCCCTCCATGGCCCGACGCCAGTGCCGGAGGCGATACAGCGTTGCGAGGAGCTCGCAGCGGAAGCCCAGAGCGATCGACGCACCCAGGGCATCGTCACGGGGGCATTGGCGGTGCTCCTCGCGATGCGTGGCGACTTCGAGAGCGCACGGCGCCTTGCCACTAAATCGCAGGCTTTGATTGCCGATCTCGGCTCGACAGTCTCCGGAGCTTCGATGTCGCTGGAGACCGCGTGGGTCGAGCGCCTCGCCGGCGACCTACCGGCGGCCGAGCGTCAACTTCGCCGTGATTACGAGTCTCTGAGCGAGCTCGGCGAGAGATATTTCCTATCGACCGTCGCGGGGGAGCTGGCGCGCGTTCTCTATGAGCAAGGCCGTGTGGACGAAGCCGAGCAGATCAGCCGGCAGACGCAGCACCTTGCCGATGCCGACGACGTCGCCTCGCAGATGCTCTGGCGAACGGTCCTGGCGAAGGTGATGGCACACAGGGGGGATTGCGACGGCGCGCTCGCGCTGGTCAAAGAGGCAGTCGATCTGCTCACGTCGACCGACGCCGTGTCGGCCCAGACGGAGACGCTCGTCGATCTCGCCGAGATCCTACGGTGCGCCGGACGCGTCAAGGATGCCGACAGGGTGCTCGAGGACGCGATCGGCCTCTATGAGCTGAAGGGAAATCTCGTGGGCGTCGAAAACGTTCGAGCCTCCGCCGTGCCGGCTCACTTCATGTAACCGTTGTGGTTGTTCTTGAGGATGGCGACGAAGTCGCCGTCTGCCAGTCTTGCCACCCCGGTGAGGCACGGTAGCTCGTTCGCCGCAGGCGTCGGAGACGAGCACTTTGCGGAGATGATCTGCAGCTTGCAGCCGGTCAGGCATTCGGTGTAGAGAAGCGCGAATTTCTTGACGGTCAGGGACGTCGGCACCAAGGTGGCATCCCACCGCAACGGGAAGGCGAGCGGCGGGTCGAAAGTGCCGGGGATATCGGCGTGGAACCAGTCGCCGCTTCGGCAAATGACCTTCTTCGGGCAGGGGATCGCAAGGGTCACCTCGTCGATCGACGCGGTCGTGTCGATCGGCGACGTCGTGATAACCGCCTGGCCGATGAGCGGATCGGTAGCCGTTGCGACAGCGGAGTCGCTGGGAGCGGTCGACAACGTAAGAGACGCGCCTTCCGGGACGAACGTCGCGGCGCTTCCATCGGGCACCTGCACCGTTGTGTTCTCGCTCGCCGTCACACTGTCCTGTTTGGGGTCGGACGGCGGGCCGTCGTTCGTCACCTCATCGAACGAGACGGTCAGACTGGCCGTCGCATCAGACTCGATCTCAGGCGCGCGAGCGACGAACTCGATGGTCGCCTTCGCTCCACTTGCAAATCTTCCGAGCGTGCAGGTCGGATGCGCATCGACCGAGCAAGTACCGAGGCTCGAAGTGACAGACACCAGGACCAAACCTCCGGAAAGGTCGATGTCGGCGGTCGTGTGCGTCGCGGACTGGTTTCCCTCGTTGGAGACGTGCGAGACGTAGTTGACGTAGTGAGGCGTGTCTCCCGAGGGCGCAACGATCGCCGGTGTGCCGACCAGGTCGGCGCAGATGCGCGGGCCGCTCGTCGAGCAATCTGGCGTGATCGCGCCTGACCCTGTGCCCCCGATAAAAAGTGCAGCTCCCGCGAACACGAGCAAGACCAGCCAGCGCAGTCTCATTTGTTTACCCCTTCCCGACTCCCCGGTGTGAGCTCTCGATAGTCTCATGTTCGGGCGGGGGGTTCAACTGGCGCCGTCCAGCGTGGAAATATGCGCCTGGCAGGAATCGAACCTGCGACCTTGCGCTCCGGAGGCGCACGCTCTATCCCCTGAGCTACAGGCGCGTGGGCGCTTAGTCTACCCCGCGTGAAGCTGACCCACCGGACGGTGACGCTTGCGCTCCGCGAGCCGTTCTCCATCTCGCGCTCCACCGACAAGACCGTGGACTCGGTGTTCATCGAGATCGAGCACGACGGCCTCATCGGGTACGGGGAGGCCTCGCCCCAAGAGCACTACGGCGAGAGCGTCGAGTCGGCTACCGCGTTCCTGGCGGACGCCGAGGCCCTGCTCTGGGACGACCCCTTCGCGCTCGATGAGATCGAGGCGCGGCTAGCGTCCCTGTCGGGCGAGCACGCCGCCAAAGCTGCGATCGACATGGCCCTCCATGACCTCTGCGGCAAGCTCGCCGGCGTGCCGGTCTGGCGGCTCCTGGGCCTCCGCCGCGTAGGTCCGCCGACGTCGTGGACGATCTGGCTCGGCGACCCCGACGACATGGCCAGGCGCACGGAGCGTGTCGGTGACCGCTTCCAGCGGCTGAAGCTCAAGCTCGGAGCGGGAGACGGTCTCGACGTCGAGCGCGTGCGCGCCGTCCGCGGGGTCACCGCCCTTCCGCTGCAGGTGGACGTAAACGAAGCGTGGGAGCTCGATGAGGCGCTCGAGAACGTTCTGGCGCTCGGCGGCCTCGGCGTGCAGTACGTGGAACAACCGCTTCGGGCCGGCCACGACGGGGGCGCGCGCCTGAAGCAGGAGTCTCCGGTGCCCATCTACGTGGACGAGGACGTCCACACGCTCCAGGACGTCACCGCGGCGGCCGAGCGGGCTCACGGAGTGAACCTCAAGCTCGCCAAGAGCGGCGGAATCCGCGAGGCGGTGCGCATGGCCTATGCCGCGAAGGCCCTCGGCCTCGGAGTCATGCTGGGCTGCATGGTCGAGTCGAGTGTCGGGATCGCGGCTGCGGCGCAGATGGCTAGCCTCTGCGACCACGTCGACCTCGACGGGAACCTGCTGCTCGGCGACGACCCGTGGACGGGAGTCGACTTCGTCGACGGCGTCCAGATTCCGTCCGACCAACCCGGCCTCGGAGTGCATGAAGCGCTATCTCGTACTGGCTGAGGGCTACTCGGACGATCCGCACTACGGGAAGACGGCGCGCGGGGTGATGCGGTACGGCGCCGATCCGGTCGTCGCCGTCGTCGACTCTGAGCGGCCCGGTGAGGACCTCGACGGCGTGCCGGTGGTTGCAACAGTCGAGGATGCGCTCATTCACGAGCCGACAACCGCTCTCGTAGGCGTCGCGACCGCAGGAGGTCGCCTGCCGGGGAAATGGCGCGCCATCCTCGAGAGCGCGCTCGCTGCCGGGCTCGATCTGGAGTCGGGTATGCACCAGTTCCTGGGCGACGACCCCGGCCTGGCAGCGCTCGCCGAGCAGCACGGCGCGGAGATCCGGGACCTGCGCCGGGCGCCCTCGGGTCTCAGCGTCCCGACGGGGGAGAACCTGAAGCACGACGCGATCGTGATCCTCACGGTCGGCTCCGACTGCGCGATCGGGAAGATGAGCGTCTCGCTCGAGCTCGACCGCGGCGCGCGCGAACGCGGGCTCGAGTCCGTGTTCGTCCCGACCGGGCAGACCGGAATCGCGATCGCGGGCTGGGGAATCGCCGTGGATGCGGTCGTGGCCGACTTCATCGCCGGCGCGGCCGAGCGGCTCGTCGTCGAAGGCGCGGGGCGTGGAGACCTGCTCTGGGTCGAAGGGCAGGGCTCGCTCATCCACCCGGATTACTCGGGCGTGACGCTCGGCCTCTACCACGGGAGCGCGCCGCACTTCCTCGTTCTCTGCCACCAGGTCGGCGACGAGCACATCCAGGATCTCCCGGCGCACCCGATTCCGTCACTGCCCGAGCTCGTAGAGCTCCACGAGCGCATCGCGCTCCCCGCCCGGCCGGCCAAGGTGATCGGCCTCGCGCTCAACACGAGGCGGCTGGACGACGACGGTGCACGGGCCGCGATCGAAGCGGTTGAGAGGGAGACCGGACTGCCTGCGGACGACCCTGTCCGGTTTGGACCTGGACGTTTACTGGATGCAATCCTGGCTCGTGTGAGTCCGGTATAAGACAGGTCGTGACTGACGCACGCATCGGCCGACTCGCCGACCTCATCGTCGACTACTCGCTGGAGCTTCAGCCGGG
>JAICVP010000032.1 GCA_025935275.1 Thermoleophilia bacterium | reverse complement strand
GGCGGTGCGGATGAGCGTGCCTACGTTGCCCGGGTCGGCCACGTGCCACAGGGCCAGGCCCGTTGGGCCGCCCAGGTCGCGGGGCAGGTCGGCCCGACGGAAGACGGCGACGACACGCGGTGGATGCGCCAGCGAGGAGAGCTCGGCGAGCAGGCCGGGCTCGACCTCCTCCGCTCCCTCCAGCCCCTCCAGCTCGACGGGCCGCTCAGGGTCGACGAGCGCCTCGACCGGACGGAGGCCGGCTGCCAGTCCAGCGGCGACGAGATCCTCCCCTTCGCAGACGAAGAGCCCGAGCTTGGCGCGCTGCCGCCCGGAGGCAAGCTTGCGCACGAGCTTCAAGCGTGGATTGGACGCCGAGGTGATCACGCGACCCAGTCCATGGTGTTCGCATGCCCGTCGAGGCGGGCGAGCCGGCGGCGGCCGCCCGGCCACGTCTCGACGTCAAGGGCAAAGCCGTAGAAGGTAGGCGTGTCTCGGTCGACCTCATAGGAGATGCGGGCGAGCGAGCCGCGCATCCCTTCCTCCGCAAGGATCTCCTCGAGCCGGTCGCGCTCATCCTGGCGCAGGTAGACCGTCGAGACCGAGTGGTAGACGACCGTGAGCGCGTCGAGATCGCGTTCGGCGAGGAGGGCGGGCAGCACCTCGACGTAATCGCCGTCGAGGAGGCGCGGCGGATCCTCGCGGGCGATCTCGATCGCGCGGCGCACCCGCTCGAGGCGATCGGTCTGGTCGGCCCAGACGAAGGCTTCGAGCAGCCGGGCGCCGTGATCGGTGGTCACGTCGACGGGCCTGCGGTCGATCCCGATGCGGCTGCCCACCTGCACGTCCGTGCCGAGGAGCTCCCGCGGCGGGCCTCCCTCGGCATTCCCCGAGAGCTCGAGGCCGGCCCGGGCATCACCCCAGCGATCCTCTCCGTAGCGGTAGGTGTAGCGATCCCAGTAGAGATTGAGCCCGCCGCTCGGGCCGAGCTCGACGAGATCGAGGCGGCGCCCTTCGGCGACCGAGAGGAACGCCGGCAGCAGTCCCCAGCAGCGCTGCACCTCGTTCGTCTGGATCGGCTGCTCGGCGACGAAGCGCGCGAGCCAGTCGCGGTTCGCCTCGAGCACACCGCGGAGCTTGGCCCACGGATGCTGCACCATCCCCGAGAGCTCGAGGTAGTGCACGCCGCCGAACAGGCGAAGCGGCGCCTCCCACTTGGGCTCGTGATCGCCGACGAGCGCCTCGACGACGGGCTCATCCGCCAGCGAGCGCGCGAGCGCCGCGTAGAGCTTCGAGCCCCCCTGCTGGAAGTCGTCCGCCATGCGGCGGAAGACCTCTGCGGTGGACTCGCTCAGAGCCCGCCTCTTAGGCTTCGAGCGCTGCCTTCGCCTGGGCGGCGATGGCGGAGAACGCGGCCGGGTCGTTCACGGCGATGTCGGCGAGCACCTTGCGGTCGAGCTCGATGTTCGCCTTGCGCATGCCCGAGAGGAACTGGTTGTAGGAGAGCCCCTCTTTCCGGGCGGCCGCGTTGATGCGGATGATCCAGAGCCGGCGGAAGACCCGCTTCTTGTTCTTGCGGTCACGGTAGGCGTGGACGTCCGCCTTCATGACCTGCTCCTTGGCCTTCCGGTAGGAGACCCGCGGCTGCCCGCTGAATCCCTTCGCCTCTGCGAGGAGCTTGCGGCGCTTCTTGCGTGCGTGGACTGATCGCTTGACGCGAGGCATGGCTCTCCCTTACTTCCCGAGCAGCCGCTTGACCTCGCGCTCGTCCTGGGACGCGACCGCCTGGTCGTTTCCGAACGCGCGCTTGCGCTTGGCGCTCTTCTTCTCGAGGTTGTGGCTCTTCATGGCGTGACGCCGCAGCAGCTTGCCGCCGCCGCTCACCTTGAAGCGCTTCTTCGCTGCTTTGTTCGTCTTCTGCTTAGGCACTTGCTGTCTCCACCTGTTGTCCTGCGGCTTTCGTCGGGCCGAGCAACATGACCATGTTGCGCCCGTCCTGGAGCGGCGGCGATTCGATCTGCCCGATCTCCTTGACGTCCTCGGCGAGGCGCATCAGCAGGTCTCGTCCGCGCTCGGGATGCGTCTGCTCGCGTCCCCGGAACATGATCGTGACCTTGACCTTCGCCTTCGAGTTGAGGAAGCGGACGACGTGTCCCTTCTTCGTCTCGTAGTCGTGGACGCCGATCTTCGGCCGCATCTTTATTTCCTTGACGTGAACCTGTGACTGGTGCTTGCGGGCCGTCTTCGCCTTCTGCTCCTGCTCGTACTTGTACTTGCCGTAATCCATGATCCGGGCGACCGGCGGATCGGCCCCCGAAGCGACCTCGACGAGGTCGAGATCCTTGGAATAGGCGTACTCGAGCGCTTCGTCTCGCGACTTGACGCCGACCTGCGACCCGTCCTCGTCGACCAGACGCACCTTCGAGGCGCGGATGGCCTCGTTGATCCGGGTCTGATCCTGGACCGGCCTGGCCTGGTCGAATCTGCGGCGCGGCCTCACTGAAACGTCACCAAGTTGTGCTGCTTCCTCCTCTTAGACAAACAAAAAGCTGCGCGCAGCAGCTTCGTCAACTCACCGTTTTCGGTTGAACCTCCGCGAAGCCGGCGGCTTGGGAGGTGAGGAACGATGCTCCTGCTTGCAGGCTTACAGCTTAGCAGCAGCCTGGAGCTCGCTCAGAAGGGTTTCCCAGCCGACCGTGCTCTGCTCGCCGCCGCGCCGCCGGACCGCGAGCGCATCCAGAGACTCGCGCTCGCCCCAGACCACGACGTACGGGATCTTGGCGAGCTCGGCGTCGCGGATCTTGCGCCCGAGCGTCTCCTCGCGCTCGTCCACCGACGCGCGGAAGCCGTGCACGCGCAGGTCGTCGGCCAACGACTCCGCGTTGGCCGTGAAGCGCTCGGAGATCGCCAGGACACGCACCTGTTCGGGGGCGAGGACGAGCGGGAGATCGCCGCCCGTGTGCTCGAGGTAGATCCCGACGAAGCGCTCGAGCGAGCCCAGGAGCGCGCGGTGGATCATCGCCGGCGTGTGCTCGGCGTTGTCGTCGCCCTGGTAGGTGAGTCCGAAGCGCTTCGGCATCTGCAGGTCGAGCTGGACGGTGCCGATCTGCCAACTGCGGCCCAGCGAGTCGTTCATGTGCAGGTCGATCTTGGGCCCGTAGAACGAGCCTTCACCCTCGCTTTCGACGTACTCGAGCCCCTGCGTGGCGAGCGCCTTGCGGAGCTCCTCCTCTGCCAGGTCCCACTCCTCGTCCGTTCCGAGCTTGTTGTCGGGCCGGAGCGAGAGCTCCACGCGCATGTCCAGCTCGAAGAGGTCGTAGAGGTAGTACGCGTAGTCGAGGCAGGCGATGAGCTCGTCCTGGATCTGCTCATGGGTGCAGTAGATGTGCGCGTCGTCCTGGACGAAATGGCGCACCCGGAGCAGGCCGTGCAGAACTCCCGAGAGCTCGTTGCGGTGCAGGTTTCCGGCCTCCGCGAGGCGCAACGGCAGCTCGCGATAGGAATGCGGCGAAAGCGAATAGAGGAGACAGTGCCCCGGGCAGTTCATCGGCTTGAGGGCGAAGTCCCGGTCCTCGACCTCGAGGCGGAACATGTCCTCGTGGTACTTCTCCCAGTGGCCGGAGGTGCGCCAGAGGTCCGAGTCGTACAGGAGCGGCGTGCGCACTTCGTGATAGCCGCGCTTCACGTTCTCGCGCCGGCGGAGGTCTTCGAGGACGTTCCAGATGACCATCCCGCGCGGGTGCCAGAACGGCATGCCCGGGGAGAGCTCGGAGAACTCGAACAGGTCGAGGTCCTTGCCAAGCCTGCGGTGATCGCGGCGCTTGGCCTCCTCGACCCTGTGCAGGTAGGCCTCGAGGTCATTGGCGTCGTAGAACGCCGTGCCGTAGACGCGCGTGAGCTGCGGCTTCGTCTCGTCGCCGCGCCAGTAGGCGCCTGCGAGCGAAAGGAGCTTCACGGCCTTGATCGGCTTCGCGTCCTGGAGGTGCGGGCCGCGGCAGAGGTCGACGAAATCGCCCTGCGTGTAGAGGGAGATGTCGCCCTCCGCAGTGTCGACGAGCTCCACCTTGTACGGCTCGTCGGCCTCGAGGAAGCGCTGCCGCGCGTCGTCGCGGGGGATCTCCTCCCGCTCCCAGACGCGCCCCTCCTCGATCTCCCGCCTGACCTCGTCCTCGAGCCGCTGAAGGTCGGCCTCGGTGACGGGCTCGGGGAACTCGAAGTCGTAGTAGAAGCCGTTCTCGATGGGCGGCCCGATCGCGACCTTCGTGCCGGGGAAAAGCCGTCGCGCGGCCTCGGCGAGGAGGTGCGCGGCCGAGTGCCTGAGGACGTAGAGCGCATCGGGATCGTCCTTGTCCCGCGTGGTCAGGATCTGGATGCGCTCGCCGTCGGAAACCGGCAGCCGCAGGTCGCGGACGGCGCCGTTCGAGCGCAGGAGAACCGCCTGTTCGGCGAGCTTTGGCCCGATCGCGCGCGCGGCGTCCAGGCCGGTCGCACCGTCGGGAAGTTCGAGCTCTGACTCATCGGGAAGAACGACCTTCACCATGAACGCAGAGGATACTCAGGCACCTTCGCAGCAAGAGCCCGAGCCCACGGAGGAAGGGAGCCCCGTCCCCGACCCCGAGGAAGAGCAGGGCGACGCGGAAGACGTCCCGCAGGCGGACTGACTCCGGGTAGGCTCGCGTCGTGCCCTCGCCGCGGGAAGCGCTCGACTACATGCGGACGGTGTCGCGCGGAAGCCCGGTCGACCCGCGCTGGTCGCTGCCGGGCATGGTTCTCTCCCGGATCCGCGACGGGTTGGTGGCCGAGGGCTCTCCCCTCACCCTCGAGGACGTCATGGGGCGAGCCGACTACCGCGACCTGATGACGGCAAAGGTCGACGTGGGTGACGCGGCGCCCGATTTTGCGCTGCCGCAGCTCGAGGACGGCGGCGAGCTCCGGCTCAGCTCCCTCCTCGCCGAGCGGCCGGTCGCGCTCGTCTTCGGCTCGTACACCTGACCGCCCTTCCGCGCCCAGGTGGGGACGCTCGACGCTCTGGCCGACCACTATCGGGACCGGGTCTCGTTCCTCGCGGTCTACATTCGTGAGGCCCATCCCGAGCAAGGTTGGATCCTGCCGGAGAACCGGCGCTCGGGGGTTGCGGTCGACGAGCCGCGAAGCGACGAGGACCGCCGCGAGGTCGCGGCCACGTGCGCCACGGCCCTGCGGCTTCGCATGCCGATGGTCGTGGACGCGGTCGACAACGCGGTCGCGTCAGCCTACGGCGGCTGGCCCGACCGCCTCTATCTGATCGCCCGGGACGGCCGCATCGCCTACCGCGGCGGCGAGGGCCCGTTCGGCTTCAAGCCGAAGGAGCTCGGCGATGCCATCGAGCAGCACCTGACGGAAGGACTCTGAGCTGAAGGTCACGACCATCGGCCGCGGGAACGTGGGCGGCGGCCTCGGAGACCTATGGCGGAGCGCCGGCCATGAGGTCGTGGAGGTGGGCCGCGACGGAGGCGACTGCTCAGGATCCGACGCCGTCCTGCTCGCCGTTCCGCAGACGGCGATCGCAGACGCGCTCGGCTCCGTCAGTGGGCTCGAGGGCGTGCCCGTGATCGACGCGATCAACGCCGTGCGCGGACCCAGGCCGGAGGGCTTCGAATCGCTGGCCCAGTACGTGAAATCGCTGACCGGCGGCCCCGTGGCGAAGGCCTTCAACACGAACTTCGCGTCGCTCTACGACCGGATCGGAGAGGCGCGCGCGACACCGAGCATGGTCTACGCGGCCGACGACGAGGCGCGCGAGGTGACGGAGGCGCTCATCCGCGCTGCAGGCTTCGAGCCGGTTTCGGCCGGCGGCCTCGAGAATGCCCGCGCGGTCGAGGACTTCATCGGCGTGATCTTCGCCGTCGCCGGGCAGAGCGGCCCGTTCCTCTACCGCATCGCCCCGCCGGACAAGCTCTAGCCGGCACCTGCGGAACCGAGCGGCTCGGCGCGGTGTATCTGCGTCGGAATGAAGAAGCTCGTGTTGATCTGCGTGATAGCCCTGGCACTGCCGGCCACGGCGGCCGCGAAGGGGCCTGCCGGAGCGCTGATCGTCGGCCCGGGGACGACGATCCGGGTCTCGGGAGCCGAAGGCAGCGCGACGCCGTTCTGGCGTCTCGTCGAGGCCACCGGCTGGTTCGAAGCGGCCTGGGGCAGCCCGTCCCACCTGCCACAGGAGCAGCCGCCGGCCGAGCTCGGTCCCCGCTTCACCGTCTCGTGGAGAGTTCCGAGCTCGACGAGGCTCCAGCAGGAGCTGTACCCGTACGCGAAGCCGTCTCCGCTCACGTACATGCCGCCTGGCCAGAAGCTCTACGGCACGCCGGTGAGAGGCGGCTGGTTCACCGGCGGCGCGAAGCTCGAAAAGGTGCTCCTGCGCATCGGCGTGCCCGCACAGGCTCCGGCTCCGCAGCCGCCGCCCGCTTCCGCGGGCCATGCACCGCCGGCTGCCCAGGCGACCTCCGACTCAGTGCTGTCGGCTTTCGACATCGCAGCAATTACTGCCGGCGCGGTCTTCGTCGCGCTCGTCCTCTTCGTCGCCATTCGCGCACGTCGCCGGCCTCAACGCACGATCCCTGCTTGAGCATCCGATAGTCTCGGCCTCGTGTCGCGCTACGCGGACGAGCTAAGGGCGTTAGCGCTCTCCTTCCCCGAGACGTACGAGGATGAGCCCTGGGGGCATCCGGTCTTCAAGGTCGGCGACAACCGCATGTTCGCCTCGATGAGCGAGGAAGACGGTGTCGTCCATCTGACCGTGAAACTCACCGCGGAGGAGCGCGAAATGGCTCAGCTTCAGCCGTACGTCAGCATCGCCCGCTACGTCGGGCGCTACGGGTGGGTCACCGCGGAGGTGAGCGACGAGGAGTCTCTCGACTGCGCGTTCGAGTGGCTGCGTGAGTCGTACTGGCTCAAGTGCCCCGAGCACCTGCGGGCCGCCGTAGAAGGGGACTAGCGTCGGTCAGACCGCCAACGCGACGACCAGCAGGGCGAAGAGCGCGAGCAGGACCACGACGAGCCAGAGAGCGAGGAACGTCGCTCCAACCTCACCGAGCTGTACGACTTCGTGGCGCAGGGTTTCGGACGCCTTGCGCGCCTGCCGCGAAAACGTTCGCATGGAGAAGGACTTCTCCGTCGGCCGCGACTTCCTGGGCGCACGGCCGAGGCTTAACTGTTTCTTCAACCGACACGGCGAGGAGCGTGGCTAGCCTCGATTCGGTGGAGACGTTCGTCAGGACTCAGCGCGAGCAGATCGACGCCAGCGTCGAAGCGCGCGGACTCGTGAAGACATACAGGTCGGGTGCACGGATCGTCCGGGCGGTCGACGGAGTCGACGTCTCGATCGCGCGGGGCGAAACGGTTGCCCTCCTTGGCCCGAACGGAGCAGGCAAGTCGACCACCATCGACCTTCTCCTGGGCCTTCTCGAGCCTGACGCAGGCGAGGCAAGCCTCTTCGGAGGACCTCCTCAGGAGGCTGTCGCCGCGGGACGGATCGGCAGCATGCTCCAGACCGGGTCTCTGATTCGGGATCTGGACGTGCAGGAGCTCGTCGAGATGATGGCCAGCGTCTATCCCCATCCCCTCTGCGTGGAGGACACTCTCCGTCAGGCCAGGATTGAGGAGCTGGCGGACCGCCGGACGCAGACGCTCTCGGGCGGCGAGACCCAGCGCGTCCGCTTCGCGCTCGCTCTGGTGAGCGATCCCGACCTGCTCGTGCTGGACGAGCCGACGGTCGGCATGGACGTCGAGGCCCGAAGGGCTTTCTGGACGACCATGCGCCAAGGAGCTGCGCACGGGCGAACCGTCCTTTTCGCCACGCATTACATGGACGAGGCAGACACGTATGCCGACCGGGCGATCCTGATGGCACACGGCAAGGTCGTCGCAGCCGCGCCGACGACCGAGATCAAAGGCCTGGTGGGAACGCGCACGATCAGGGCGACGCTGTCGGACGCCGACGACGCCGATCTCGGTGCGCTCGAGGGTGTCTTACAGATGGAGCGCCACGGAGACGTCGTGGTGCTCAATTGCTCGGATTCCGACCGCGCCATTCGCGCGTTGCTCGACCACTACCCGGAGGCACGAGATATCGAGATCGCCAGCGCGGGTCTGGAGGATGCATTCGTGCTCCTGACGAGCGACGGGAACGGCGCGTCGTGAACCCGGTCTACCTGCGCTATGAGCTCCTGCGAACGTTCCGCAACCGCCGCTATGTCCTGTTCGCGATCCTGATCCCGGTTGCCCTCTACTTCGCGACCGCCGGGCCGAGCCGGGGCGAAAGCGATCTGGCGGGGACCGGCATCTCGGCGCCGCTCTACTTCATGGTCGGATTGGCAGCCTTCGGCGGGATGAATGCCGTCGTGAGCATCGGTGGGCGCATAGCCGCCGAACGCTCGGTGGGCTGGACGCGTCAACTTCGCCTCACGCCGCTCTCGACGCGCGGGTACTTCCGCGCCAAGGTCGCAACGGCCTACGCCCTGGCCCTCGTCACCCTCGGCGTGCTCTATTTCTCGGGCTCCACGCTCGGCGTGCGCCTACCGGCGGGCGAGTGGCTACGCATGACCGGGCTCATCCTGATCGGACTCGTCCCATTCGTCGCCCTCGGAATCTTTCTCGGGCACATACTCACCGCCGAGTCGACCGGGCCGGCAATCGGCGGCATCACAGCCCTCTTCGCGCTCCTGGGCGGGACGTGGTTCCCGATCCAGAACGGCGTCATGCACGACATCGCCGAGGCGTTGCCCTCGTATTGGCTCGTGCAGGCGAGCCACGTTTCCCTCGGCGGGCCCGGCTGGACCGGTCTCGGCTGGTTCGTCGTCGCTGCGTGGACGGTTGCGCTCGGCGCCCTGGCGGCGCGCGCGTACCGACGCGACACCCAGCGGATCTAGCTCAGCGCTTCGCGGCGGAGGCGAGTCGCTGGTGGAGGTTGGCCGCCGGAAAGCGGCGGAAGCTGGCGGCAAGTGCCGCGCCGATGGCCGGCTTGGCCAGGGGCGCGGCGGTCTTCTTGCCGTTCGGGCTCGGCACCAGGCGAGGGATCTTCCGTCGGACCCCCGCCCGAGTCAACCCGAAGCTAACGGCCCTCGAGGTGGAGCTCCGGGTCGAGGACGGTCTGGCCGGCCGCGACGCGGCGCACGGCATCCCTGAAGCCGTCCATGTCGGCGACCCGATCCTTGAGGAGGTAGCCGACGCCCTCCTCCCCGGTCTCGAGGAGGTCGCGCGCGTAGGCCGGCTCGACGTACTGCGACAGGAGGAGGACACCGGTGCCGGGATAGCGGCGGCGGATCTCCTGGGCCGCCCGGACGCCGTCGTCGGCGAGGCCCGGAGGCATGCGGATGTCTGCGACGACCACATCCGGCCTCGCGACTTCCACCTTGACCATCAGGTCGTCGGCGTCATCGGACTGGCCGACCACCTCGAAGCCGTGGCCCTCGAGGAGCGACGCGATGCCTTCGCGCAGAAGAACGGAGTCGTCTGCGAGGACGACCTTGAGCGTCCTGCTCGCGTGCGGCTGCGACGCGTCGTTCGCGAAGCGAAGCGGCGGGAAGTCCTGCTCGAGGCCGGGCACCTCGAGCTGAAAGATCCGCTGGGGCTCGGGGAGCCCACGCAGCCAGTACTCCCCGAGCTCGCGCGTGGCGTGCTCCTCGGGCAGCAGCTCGGCAGTGGACGCCGAGAGGAGCACCTGGCTGCCGTGGCCCGCGAAGCAGATGCGAGCCGCCTTGTGCACCTCGAGCCCGAGATAGTCGGAGTCCGCGAAGATCGCCTCACCGGTGTGCATACCGATCCGGACGCGCACCTGCTCGCCGTCGGGCCACTGCTGGCCTGCGAATGCGAGCTGTGCGTCGATAGCCGTCTGCGCCGCCGCGGCCGCGTCCTCGAACGCGACGAAGAGCTCGTCGCCGCGGCAGTCGATCTCGTGGCCGCCGCCCGCAGTCGCGGGCTCGCGGATGAGATTCCGATGCTCGACGAGGACCTCGCTCCAGCGCTCTTGGAGCCTGTGCGCGAGGCCCGTGGAGCCCTCGATGTCCGTAAAGAGGAAGGTGACGGTGCCGGTCTTCGGTTTGCTCATAGCCGCCCTCGGGTCGAAGCCCAAAGGTACAGGGCTACGCGCGCGCGGGGATTGCCCAGCGGAGTCCGTCGACCGCCCAACCGGCGACGGCGAGGACGAGCATCGCGAATCCGACTATGCCGATGAAGAGCTTGAACCTCATGCACAGCAGGATGACGGGCTGCCGGCTCGGCGACGATGCGGCTTCCTGGCGTCTGCAGGTGCGGCTACCCCTACGACCGGAGATAGGCGAGAACCGCGAGCACGCGGCGGTGATCCTCCGCGGCGGCAGGCAGGCGGAGCTTCGAGAAGATGCTCGTCACGTGTTTCTCGACCGCCCGCTCGGTGACGACGAGCTGCTCCGCGATCCCGGAGTTGGAGCGGCCTTCGGCCATGAGCCCGAGAACCTCGCGCTCCCGCGGGGTCAGCTGGTCGATCGGGTCGTCCCGGCGGCGCCTGCCGACGAGCTGCGACACGATCGTCGGGTCGAGGGCCGAGCCGCCCTCGCCCACGCGCCGCACGGCATCCGCGAACTCGTTCACGTCCGACACGCGGTCCTTGAGAAGATAGCCCACCCCCTCGGCGCTGTCTGCGAGCAGCTCCATCGCGTAACCGGCCTCGACGTACTGGGAGAGGACGAGCACGCCGCAGGTCGGATGCTTCTCGCGAATCTCCTGGGCCGCACGAAGGCCCTCGTCGGTGTGGGTGGGCGGCATGCGGATGTCCACGATCGCCACGTCCGGTGAGTAGCTGCGCACCTTGAGCATGAGCTCGTCCGCGTTCCCCGCCTGACCGACGACCTCGAACCCGGCCTCGCCCAGGATCCGGGCCACGCCTTCGCGCAGGAGGACGGTGTCGTCCGCGAGGACTACCCGCACGGGATCTCCGCACGAACCACCGTTCCCCTGCCCGGTGTGCTGTCCACTTGCAGGCGCCCGTCCAGCGCCTCGACCCGGTCGGCCAGGCCGCGCAGTCCCGAGCCGTTCAGCGGATCGGCTCCGCCCACGCCGTCGTCCTCGACCTCGACGACGGCACGGCCGTTCAGGCGGGTGACGCGAACGCCGACGTTCGACGCCTGCGCGTACTTCGCCACGTTGGTCAGCGCCTCCGACACGACGTAGTAGGCGGCAGCCTCGACGGGAGGGGGCAGACGCTCCTCCGGGGCGCGCACCTCGACCGGAAGAGGAGCGCGGCCCGCCAGGGCCTCGAGCGCAGCCGAAAGTCCACGGTCTGAGAGTACGGCCGGATGGATGCCGCGCGCCAGCTCACGTAGCTCCTCCAGAGCCTGGGCGAGCTCCTCGGAGGCCCCGTTCAGGAGCTTGGACGCCTCCTCCGGATCCGCCTTGAGCTTCGCCTGGGCGAGCCGGAGAGCCAGCGAGAGCGACACCAGCCGCTGCTGCGCGCCGTCGTGGAGGTTTCGCTCCAGGCGCCGACGCTCGGCGTCGCCCGCCTGCAGGAGGCGCTTGCGCGAGTGGCGGAGCTCTTCCTCCTGCCGCTTGCGCTCGGTGATTTCCATGCCCGAGATGAGGAAGTTGGGGCGGCCATGCTCGTCGAGGAGCGGCGTCGTCGACCAGGCCACGACCGCCTCCCCGCCGTCGGCCGCGCGCCAGTGGTTCTCGTGCTCGCCCGCAGCGCCCTCCGCAGCCAGCGACGCGAGCTCCTGGTGCACCTCCTCCGCCTCCTCGGGAACGATGAAGACCTCCCAGAACTTCTTCTCGCGGACGCCCGGTTCGTCGGGAATGCCGGACATCTGCTCGAGGGTCTGGTTGAAGCGGACGATCTTCCCCTCGGGATCGATCATGCAGAAGAGGCTCGGCGCGTTGTCGACGACGGTGCGGATGAAGTCGCGCTCGCGCTCGAGCGCAGCGGCGAGGCGCTTCAGCTTCGTGAACTCGCGCGCGACGAGGATCGCCTCGTCGCCGTCCTTCACGATCCGCGCCTCGAAGTCGCGCTCGGCACCGTCGATCTCCACCCGGTAGTCGTCGGTCACCAGCCGGCCGGTGTCGATCGCCTCGCGGACGCCGTTCACGATCTTGTCCGCGACCTCCTGCGGGAGGACGTCGTGCGCACGGCTGCCGAGCAGCTGCTCGGGCCGGGTGACGAGATCGGCAGGGTTGCCGTTGAAGTCGAGATACGTCCCCTCCCGGTCGAAGCGGAACATGAGGTCGGGCGCCGCATCGAGAAGCGCGCGGTAGCGGCTCTCGCTCTGCCGCAGGGCCTCGACGGTCCGTTCGCGGGCGAGCGCCAGGCTGGCCGCCGCGCTCACGGCATCCACCAGGTCCCGTTCCTCGGACAGCGCAGCATCGTGGACAATCGTCGCGACGACCTCGCCCTCGTGCTCGACGAAGGTCGTCGCCTTCCCTTCCTTCGCTGCCTCCGTGCCCAGGTCGAACGGCCGCCCATCCGAGCCGATCCACTCGTAGGT
This sequence comes from Thermoleophilia bacterium, assembly GCA_025935275.1. Lineage (GTDB taxonomy): Bacteria > Actinomycetota > Thermoleophilia > Gaiellales > Gaiellaceae > DATEOR01. The sequence continues at coordinate 272 of JAICVP010000032.1, read as the reverse complement.
GTCCGGGAGCCAGACTGCGAGGTCGAGGTCCGGGTCGTTGAGCGTGCGCGCGATCGCGTCGCGGAGCTCGCGGAGGCCGTCCGCGCTGAGGAGCTCGACGATCAGGACCGCGACCGAACCCCGCGCGAGCCGGATCTGGAGGAGCCCGGCCAGGAACGCGAGCGGCACGAGCGCGAACGAGAAGATGACGCACCACCAGACGATGTCGGAGGCGCGCGAAGAGACGAGCGAGGTGACGATCGCCAGGCCGATGAGGCCGAGCGTCGTTCCCG
>JAICVP010000111.1 GCA_025935275.1 Thermoleophilia bacterium | reverse complement strand
GCGCTCGTCCGGCGAGCGCTGCTCTCCCGTCGAGGCGTAGGCGGGCAGGCGGTCGAGCTGTCCGCCCAGAAGCTCCGCGACGGTCTTTCCCGCCGCCTTGCCCGCGAGATCCCAGAGCGCGGCCTCGAGGGGCCAATAGCGGCCGGCGTGGAACGTGATCGTCTCGAGGACGGCCACGTGCCGCTCGATGGCGAGCGGATCCTGGCCGACGAAGAGGTGCTCGTAGCGCTCGAAGCCGTCCATGGTGTCGCCCGAGCCGATCCCCGTGAGAGCTTCGTCGGTTTCGACGAGCACGAGCGTGGCCTCAAACGACCGGCGCGGCTCCGGATCCCAGGCCGCGTGAAACGGCGGGTCGAGCTCGATCGAGCGGCGCTCGAGACGAACGCGCTCGATCTTCACGCCTGGCGGAAGAAGGGGTTCTGCGGCTCGCCCCGGATCGCAAGGACATCCTCGAGACGTGGGCGGCCTTCCGCGGCAGAGGCGAGGGCGGCCCGGGTCGCTTCGAGGTTGTTCGCGAAGATCTGTTCCTGGTCGGCGGCCGCCCAGTCGACCCAGACCGCCGCGATGAGGGCGAGCTCTTCCACCTTGCCCTGCGGGATCGTCCCATCAGCGACCGACTCGAGCACGCCCTGCGCGACGGCGGCCTGCGCCGGTCCCCAGTGGAGCAGCCCATGCGACTCCTGCCGGATCTCGGCCTTGTTCACGAAGAGCGTCGGCGGCTTCACGGGCATGTTCGGCCGCGCGACGACGACGAACGAGGCGTGGCCCGCGCGCGGCGTCGCGAGAGCGGTGGCCCAGGCCGTGCCGACCGGCCCGTCGCGCGACCCGAGCACCGTGTTGATGTGGGCCGCGTTCGGCCCGCTCCCCGCAAAGCCCTCGCCGATGAGGATCCCGCTCAGGGCCTGATCACCGCCCGCGCGACCTCTCCGGCGTTCATCGCGGCGAACGCCTCGTTGATCTCGTCCAGCGGGTACGCGCGGCTGACGAGGCGGTCGAGCGGGAGGAGCCCGTCCATGTAGAGGTCGAGCACCTTCGGCATGTCGACCTGCGGGCTGCAGGAGCCGTAGAAGCTGCCGGTGATCACCTTCTCCTCGCGGGCGAGATCCGAAGCGGGCAGCTCCGCGCTGAGCCCTTCCGGGGGCAGGCCGACCGCGACCACGGTGCCTCCGCGCCGCACGGAGGCGTACGCGTGCGCAAGGACGCCAGGCGCGCCTGCCGAGTCGATCGCCGCGTCGGCGCCGCGGCCGTCGGTCAGGTCGCGGAGGGCCGCGGCCACGTCGTCGGAGGCCGGGTCGAAAGCGTGGGTCGCGCCCAATTCGAGCGCAGTGTCGCGGCGGAGCGCGAACGGATCCACGGCCGCGATCACTGCCGCTCCCGCGAGGCGGGCGCCCATGATCGCGGAGAGTCCGACGCCGCCGGCGCCGAAGATCGCGATCGAGCTCCCGGCCTTCACGCCGGCGCGGGTCACGGCTGCCCCGTACCCCGTCATCACGGCGCAGCCGACGAGCGCGGCCACGTCGAGCGGGGCGTCGTCGCGGATTCGCACGCAACATCCCTCCGGGACGATGCAGCGCTCCGCGAACGCGGACAGGTAGGAGTAGTGGTAGAGCGCGTCCCCGTTCTGCGAGAGGCGGAGCGCGCCGCCGGGCAGCGTGCCGCGGAACATGTCCTCCATCGCGACGTCGCAGAGCACCTGGCGCCCGCGCGAGCAGTAGTAGCACCGTCCGCAGGCGGGGAGCCAGGAGAGGATGACGTGATCCCCCTCGGAGACCGAGTCGACGCCCTCGCCGACCGACTGGACGATGCCTGCGCCTTCGTGGCCCAGCACCGCTGGCAGGGGATTCGCGGTCGCTCCCGTGACGACGTTCCAGTCGCTGTGGCAGACGCCGCTCGCGGCCAGGCGCACCTCGACCTCGCCGGGGCCGGGCGGAGCGAGCTCCACGTCCTCCACGGTCATCGGCTGGTTGAGCTCCCTGAACACCGCGGCGCGCACGACCCGATTCTAAGCCGCTGGCGAAGGTACGCTCGCGGCATGAAGACCCAAGCAGCCGTCCTCTGGAAGCCCGGCCAGCCGGTCGAGGTCCTGGAAGTCGACCTGGCAGCGCCAAAGGAAGGCGAGGTGCTCGTCCGAATCGGAGCCTGCGGCGTCTGCCACAGCGACCTCCACGTCGTCGACGGCCACCTCCCCGAGCCGCTACCGCTCGTCCTCGGGCACGAAGCAGCAGGCGTCGTGGAGGAGGTCGGACCGGGGGTGGGGAGCCTCGAGCCGGGAGACCATGTCGTGCTCGCGCTCGTGCCGTCGTGCGGCGAGTGCGACGAGTGCCGGCGCGGTAGGCCCAACTTCTGCTCGCTGGGCGCCCGCATGGCGGCGGAGGGCACGCTCGCCGACGGGACGAGCCGCCTCAGCCTCAACGGGACGACTCTGCACCACTTCAACTCCATCTCCTCGTTTGCGAGCCACGCCGTCGTGCCCGAGTCGGCCGCGGTCAGGATCCGAGCGGACGTGCCACTGGACGCCGCGGCGCTCGTCGGGTGCTCCGTCCTCACCGGCTACGGCGCCGTGGCCAACACAGCCGGGGTGGAGGAGGGCGCGACGGTCGCTGTCTGGGGCTGCGGCGGGGTCGGTGCGAACGTCGTCCAGGGAGCGCGCCTCGCCGGTGCGTCTCGGATCGTCGCCGTGGACACGCGACCGGAGAAGCTCGAGCTGGCCAGGGAGCTCGGAGCAACTGACGTCGTCCAGGCGGGGGACGGCGAGGATGCGGTCTCTGCGGTCAGGGATCTGACCGGGGGCGGCCCGGACTATGCCTTCGAGGCGATCGGCTCGGAGCGTGCGATCCAGGAGGCGTGGCAGGCAACGCGGGCGGGCGGCACCGTCGTGGTCGTCGGGATCATGCCGCGTGGGTCAACGCTGACGATCGACCCCTGGCAGTTCATGTCGGAGAAGACCCTCAAGGGCACCTTTCTGGGGTCGGCGCGGATCCAGGAGGACGTGCCGCGCCTCGTCGAGCTCTACCACTCGGGCGAGCTCGACCTCGACCGGCTCGTCAGCCGCAAGCTGCCGCTCGCCGAGCTTCCCGAGGCGTTCGACCGGCTTCGTGCCGGCGACGGTGTCCGTCAGGTCGTCGTCTTCGACTGAGCCGCGGGCGGCGCCTCAGCCTGCAGGCGCCGAAGCTCTTCGATCGGGATGTGGCAGCGCATGAGGTGCCCCGGCTCCACCTCGGCCAGCGGCGGCTCCTCCTGCACGCAGATCTCGCCGAGGAAGCGCGGGCAGCGCGTGTGGAAGACGCAGCCGGAGGGCGGGTTGGCCGCGCTCGGGATTTCGCCCTCGAGGCGGATGCGCGTGCGCTCTTCGCCTTCGAGGGTCGGCACGGCCGAGAGGAGCGCCTCTGTGTAGGGGTGGTGCGGGCCGCCGAAGACCGTTTCCGCGTCGCCGACCTCCTGGAGCCGGCCGAGGTACATGACCGCGATCCGGTCGGAGATGTAGCGCACGACGCCGAGGTCGTGCGAGATGAAGACGTAGCTCACGCCCTTCTGGGTCTGGAGCTCCACGAGGAGGTTGAGGATCGCCGCCTGCACGGAGACGTCGAGCGCCGAGGTCGGCTCGTCGCAGAGGACGATGCGCGGGTCGCCGGCGAAGGCGCGCGCGATCGCCACGCGCTGCTTGAGCCCGCCGGAGAGCTGGGCGGGCTTGGCGCCGAGGAGGGTCTGGTCGAAGCGCACGGACTCGGCGAGCTGGGTCGTGCGTTCATCCCGCTCCCGGCCGCCCAGGCCGAGGAGCTTCTCGAGTGCGCGCCCCACGATGCGGCGCACCGAGTGGCGGCGGTTGAGCGCGCCGTCCGGGTTCTGAAAGACGATCTGAAGCGAGCGCACCTGCTCCTGTGAACGTTTCTCGACCTTGCCGGCGAGCTTCTTGCCGTCGAGCGCCAGGTGCGAGCCTTCGTCGGGGGCGGTCAGGCCGAGCAGCACGCGGGCCAGCGTCGTCTTGCCGCTTCCGGACTCGCCGACGAGCCCGAGCACTTCTCCCGGCCGCACACTCAGGGAGATGTCGACTAGGGCCCGCACGTCCTGTCCGTCCTGCTTGAAGGTCTTCGACCCGTTGGCGACCTCGAGGAGCGGCCCGCCGTTGGCCGTCTGCACCGCCGGCAGGCGGGTGGGCGCGACGCGCGGGAGCTCCTGTGCCCGGTCGTGGAAGTGGCAGCGGCTCACCCGCCCGTTCCCGACCGGGTAGAGCTCCGGCTCCTGCTCGCGGCAGATCTCCTGAGCGAGACCGCACCGGGGCTCGAACACGCAGCCCGGCAGGTTGGCGCCAAGGCGGGGAAGGAAGCCCGGGATGGTGTCGAGCGCGGTCTCGTCCTTGCGGACGCCGCCGCGTGGAATCGACCGCAGGAGGCCGACGGTGTATGGGTGCCGCGGGTCCCGAAAGACCTCCTGCGCGACGCCCTCCTCCACGAGCCGGCCGGCGTAGAGAACGCCGACCCGCTCGCACATCTTCGCGATGACGGCGAGGTTGTGGCTGATGAAGAGGACGCTCGTCCCGAACTCCTCGCGCAGCGCCGCGATGAGGTCGAGCACCTCCGCCTCGACGGTGGCGTCGAGGCCGGTCGTCGGCTCGTCGAGGATAAGCAGCGTCGGGTTCTTCGCGAGCGCCATCGCGATCACGACGCGCTGCTGCATGCCTCCGGACAGCTGGTGCGGATACCGTCGCATGACTTGCTGAGGGTCGGAGATCTGCACCTTGTGGAGCATGGCTTCGCTCCTATGCGCCGCCTCCTCCTTGGACACTCCCAGGAGCCCGAACACCTCGCCGAGTTGCGGGCCTACGCGGATCGACGGGTTCAACGCCGAGGCCGGGTTCTGGTAGACCATCGACAGCGTGGTCGCCTGCAGCCGGCGGACTTTCGCGCCGCTCATCGCGAGCATGTCGTCGCCGTTCAGGCGGATCGAGCCGCTCTGGATCTTCGCGTTGCGCGGGAGGTAGCGCATGATCGCGAAGGCGGCCGTCGTCTTCCCGCAACCCGACTCCCCGACGAGCCCGTATGACTCGCCCTGGCCGATCGAAAAGGACACACCCCGAAGCACGCGCCGGTCGATTCCCCGCACGGTGTAGGCGATCTGGAGATCCTGGAGCTCGATCGCAGCGTCGGTCATCGCTCGAAGAGTTGCGCGATCGCGTCTGCGATCAGGTTGATGCCGACGATCAGCGTCGCGATGGCGAGGGACGGGAAGAGCACCGGCCACCAGTAGCCGGCGTTGATGCTCTGGTAGTGGGCGGAGATGTCCTGGCCCCAATCGGGGACGGAGGGGTCGGCTGCGAAGCCGAGGAAGGCGAGGGTGGCGACGGTGAAGATGGCGTAGCCGAGCCGGACGGTGAACTCGACGATGATCGGCCCGGTGACGTTCGGGAGGATCTCGGCGAACATCACGTACGGGCCGCGCTCGTTTCGAAGGCGGGCGGCCTGCACGTACTCGAGCCGAGCTTCGCCGAGGACGGCCGCTCGAACGGTCTTCGCGATGATCGGCGTGAAGACGAAGCCGATGACGAGGATGAGCGTCTTCTTGGAAGGGCCAACCGCCGTAATGGCGAGCAGAGCGGTGATGATGAGCGGGATGGCGAGGATCGCGTCGACGACGCGCATCGTCGCCTCGTCGACGAACCCGCGGTAATAGCCGGTCACGAGCCCGATCGTGGTGCCCAGCACCGTGCCGAGGATCGTCGCCAGCGGCGCGACCACGAGCACCGAGCGCGCACCCATGATTACGCGCGAGAGGACGTCCTGTCCGAGCTTGTCGGTTCCGAACAGATGCTCGCCGGAGGGCGCTTCGAACTTGCTCAGGATGTCCGGTGAGACGGGATCGTGCGGCGCGATCAGACTCCCGAAGATCGCGCACAGCACCCAGATGCCGGCGAGCAGGCAGCCCAGTAGGAACGTCGGCGAGCGGACGAGCAGCCGCAAGCGCTCGTGGCGCTCGACCTTCGTCTCGTCCGGGCGAACCGGGATCGCGATCGGGGCGGCCTGGTCGTCGATCGTCGTCATTCGGCGGTGGCGTAGCGGATACGCGGGTTGAGGAGCGAGTAGGCGAGGTCCGCGAGCAGCGTCGCGACCAGGAAGACGATGCCGACGATGAGGACGCTCGACGCGAGCAGGGGGAAGTCCTTGTCGTTCGCCGCCGTGAAGATGAGCCGGCCCATCCCCGGATAGTTGAAGAGCGTCTCGATCACGACTAGCCCGCCGATCAGATAGCCCGTCTGGGTCGCGATGACTGCGATCGTCGGCAAGAGCGAGTTGCGTAGCACGTGCCGGCGGACGACGGTGCGGCGCGGGAGCCCCTTGAGCATGGCCGTGCGGGTGTAGTCGGCGTCGAGGGCCTCGATCGTCCCGGCGCGCGTGATCCGGCTGATGTAGCCGAACAGGACGATCACGAGAGTGAGCGCGGGAAGGAACAGGTACTTGAGCTGCGTGAGGATGTTGCTTCCGTCGGGGGCGTTTGCGCCGACGGGGAAGAGGTCGAGCCAGAGCCCGAAGATGAGGATCAGCATGATCCCCGTCACGAACTCGGGGACGACGGCAAGCGAGAGCCCCCCGACGGTGATGACCCGGTCGATGATCCGGTCGCGCTTCAGCGCTGCGAGGACACCTCCGAGGATGGCCAGGGGGACGACCATTACGAACGCGAAGGCCGCGAGCTTGAGAGAGTGCGAGAGGGCCGGGCCCATCAGCTCGCTGACCGGAACGTGGTACGAGAGCGATATCCCGAGATCGCCGTGGAGCAGGCCGGAGACCCAGTTCCAGTACTGGACGAGGATCGGCTTGTCCGTGCCGAGCTGATGGTTCAGCTGGTCGACGGCGGCCTGGTCGGCGAGGTTTCCG
>JAICVP010000219.1 GCA_025935275.1 Thermoleophilia bacterium | reverse complement strand
GAGCGGCAGTCCGAGGACCGAGGCGACGATGCGCAGCCAGAGGTCGCTTCTCGCTCCCCCGCCCGAGACGCGGGCCGATACGGGCTCGACCCCGAGGTCGCGCAGGAGCTCCAAGGAGTCGCGGAGCCCGAACGCCACGCCCTCGAGCACGGCCCGGACGAGCGCTCCGCGGTCGTGGCGGAGCGAGAGCCCGGTGAAGGCCCCGCGCGCATTCGGGTCGGCGTGCGGCGTGCGCTCGCCGGCGAGGTACGGGAGGAAGGTGAGGCCCTCGCTGCCGGGAGGCCACGCGTCCGCCTCGGCCACGACTTCGTCCGCCGGCTCGCCCGGAGCGACGACACTGCGCAGCCAGCCGAGCGAGCCGGCCGCGGAGAGCATCACGCCCATCGCATGCCAGCCGCCCGGAACGGCGTGGCAGAAGGCATGCACCCGTCCCTCCGGCTCTGCGGCGAAGCCCGGCAGCGCCGCAAAGACCACGCCCGAGGTTCCGAGCACGACCGAGAGTGGGCCCGGCCGGTCGACCCCGACGCCCACCGCGCCTGCGGCCTGGTCGCCGGCACCGGCCGCCACCGGGATCCCGGCCGGGGTCTGCCCCGAGACCGCAGGGGATTCGAGCGCGGCGGGGAGCCACTCGCCGGGGATCTCGAGCGCCTGCACGACCTCATTGCTCCACTGCCGCGCGGCGACGTCGAACAGCAAGGTTCCCGACGCATCCGCGACGTCGGTCGCATGGTCGCCGGTCAGGCGCAGGCGGACGTAGTCCTTGGGCAGGAGCACGTGCGCGATGCGCGCGTACGCGTCGGGCTCGTGCTTCCGTAGCCAGAGGAGCTTGGGCGCGGTGAAGCCCGGCAGGGCCCGGTTGCCGGTCAGCTCGACGAGCTCGCGGAGGCCCAGCAGCGCCTCGATCTCGGCGCACTCCTCGCCGGTCCGCTGGTCGTTCCAGAGGATCGCCGGACGAATGACGCGGTCGGCCTCGTCGAGCGCGACGAGGCCGTGCATCTGGCCGGAGAGACCGATGCCCGCGACGCCGTCCCGGCCGACCTGGGCGAGCGCCGACTCGGCCGCCCGCCACCAGTCCCCGGGATCCTGCTCGGCCCAGCCCGGCTGCGGCGTCGCGAGCGGGTATTCCTCCTCGGCCCGCGCCAGCACCTCGCCCTCGGCGGAGATCCGAAGCGCCTTGACGCCGGTCGTGCCGACGTCGAGGCCGACGAGGTCGGTCATTCGAGGTCGAGGCCGGCCCGCGCCACCGCATCGCGCGCGATCCGGTCGTCCTCTTCACCGGGCAGCCCGCTGACCCCGATCGCGCCGACGCGCACCCCGCCCTTGAAGGCGGCGACGCCACCTTTGAAGAACGTGAAGAAAGGGTCGAAGCTCGCGAGCTCGGCGGGCTCGGCGCTCACCTTCGCGGCGAGGTCGGCCGTCGAGCGCGCGTCGCTCCTCGCCGCCGTGTAGGCCTTGCGCTGCGCGTTCAGCCGCGTATCGGGCGCGGCGCCGTCCATGGTCGCCGCAGCGACGATCTCACCGTGCTCGTCGGCCACGAAGACCGAGACCGGGCCCGACGCGGCGGCCACCACGGCGTCGACCATTGTCCTCGCCTGATCGAGCCTCACTCCGCCGCTCCAAGCGCGGCATAGACGAGCTCGTAGGCGCGCACGGCGTCCTTCTCCTGCTGCGCCCGGCGCAGCGCGGAGTCGTCGATCCTGTCCGCGACCGAGTCGATGAAGTTCCACTGCAGCACGCTGCGACGCACGGCGGCGACCTGGTCCTCCGTGTACGGATAGAGGTCGAAGCCGAGCCGCTCTCCGTGCTCGCCGTAGCCAGCCCGCCGGAGCTCGACCGCCAGCTCGAGGGTCTCCATGAACGCCGTGGCGCCGACCATGTTGTCGTCGTCGAAGATCCCCCACCCCGAGTTCGCGTGCTGGTGTCCGAGCAGACCTTCGCCGGCGAGCATCGCGGCGTACTCGGCGAGGTTCTCGCCGTTCATGATCAGGTGCTGCCAGTCCATGTTGACCTTGACGTTGTCGATGCCCTCGACACGCAGCTTGTGGATCACGTGCAGGGTCATGCCGATGTTCCGCATGAAGATCTTCATCGCGGGCTCGGAGTTCTTGTGCTCCAGGAAGAGCGACACCCCGTGCTCGCGACAGCGTTCGGCCGCCTCCCCGACCCCCTCGACGAGCCACTTCCAGCTCTCGCCGTACGGGGTCTGGAACGGGTAGTTGTAGCCCTCGATCCCCGGCCAGATGATGAAGTGCGCGCCGAGCGAACCCGCAAAGTCGGCGGCGGCGACGGTGCGGCGCCGCGCCTCCGCACGGGTGTCCGCATCGGGCGAGGTGAGCCCCCCTCGGCCGAAGCGCGCGTCGAGGTGCAGACCGCTGGCGATGCAGTAGATGTCGTGGTCTCCGAGCGCCTCCCGCACCTCGTCGAGGTTCTCCTCGGAGAGCTCCTGCGGGTAGTGGAACTCGTAGCCGTCGATGAGGTCTCCCAGGCCCGCGACCGCCCGCTTCACCCGGTCGACGGTCGACTCGCCGGCCCATTGCGGTTGATAGCCGTCCGGGACGAAGCGCGTGGCCATCGGCCCGAACGCCCAGATGCCGAGGCTGGTCTTCACCGGTAGCTCACCTCCTCTCGCCTGCCGCTCTCCGACGAGCGGACGATGGCGTCGCAGATCTCCGCGCAGCGGTACCCGTCCTCGAAGGTCGCGCCGTGCGGAGCGACGGTGCTCTCCCCCGCGATCGCCGCCAGGAGGTGGTGCACCTCGTGGGTGAACGTGTCGCCCCAGCCCACGATGTGGCCCGGCGGCCACCAGAAGCCCATGAAGGGGTGGTCGGGCTCGGTGACGAGCACGCGCTCGAACCAGCGCCCGCGCGCGACCTGCAGCTCGTTGAGCCGCTCGACGTCGAAGACGACGGAGCCGCGCGAGCCGTTGATCTCGAACGTGTTCTGGTTGATCCGCCCGGTGGCGAGCCGCGACGCCTCCAGCGTGCCGACGACCCCGTTCTCGAACTCGATCGTCGCAGCGAAGCTGTCGTCCACCTCGTGGCCCTCGATGTACGTTCGGACGACAGCGCTCACCGCCGTGGGCTCGCCGATCAGGTAGCGGCCGAGGTCGACGATGTGCGCACCGAGGTCGCCCAGCGCTCCGGAGCCCGCGGCCTCCTTGTCGAAGCGCCAGCTCGGGGGCGCGTCGACTCCCCAGGACTGGAGGTAGCGCGCGCGGAAGTGGAAGAGGTCGCCGAGGTCGCCGGACTCGACGATCTCGCGCGCCAGGCGCACCGCCGGCACGAAGCGATAGTTGAAACCGCACATGTGCACGACTCCGGCGTCCTCGGCCGCGCGCCAGATCTCGTGCGCCTCGTCCGCGGTGCGCCCGAGCGGTTTCTCGCAGAGGACGTGCTTGCCGTTTCTGGCCGCCTCGATCGACGGCTCGGCGTGGAGGTCATTCGGGCCGCCGTTGTCGAAGAGCTGGATGCGCTCGTCCGCCACCTGCTCACGCCAGTCCGTGGTCGCCTCCTCCCACCCGTGCAGTCTGCGGGCCTCTTCCACCTTCTCCGCGGTTCGGCCGGAGATGGAGACCAGGCGCGGTTCGAGCGCCGGCGACAGGTACGACGCCTCGCGGAACGCGCGGGAGTGCGCCTTGCCCATGAAGGCGTAGCCGAGCATCCCGACCCCGATCGAGTTCGGTCCCGAGCTCATGCGCTCCCCGCGCTCAGACGACGCCGCGGGCTGAGCGGCGT
>JAICVP010000161.1 GCA_025935275.1 Thermoleophilia bacterium | reverse complement strand
GTCGCCGCGAAGACGAGCGAGAGGGGCGCGCCCTCGCTGACGCCCATGAGAACGGCGCGCTCCGAGCCGACCGCGTCCATGACGGCGCGGACGTCGTCCATGCGCTCCTCGAGCGTGCCGATGGCAGTGTGGTCAGACAGGCCCATGCCGCGCTTGTCGAACAGGATCAGGCGCGTGAAGCCGGCGAGCCGCTGCATGAAGCGCCGGTAGTCGGGGAGGTCCCAGTAGGTCTCAAGGTTCGTGAGCCAGCCCATGACGAACACGAGATCTGTCTCGCCCTCGCCGAGCACCTGGTAGGCGATGTGGACGTCCCCGGAGCGCGCGTAGCGAACCTGAGGGAGCGAGTCGTCCACTAGCCGGCCGCCCAGAAGTCCCGCTGCTCGACGACGAGCCCGTCCCCGTCGAAGCGCAGGAGAGAGACGCCGGCGAGCTTTTCCGAGCTGCCGTCCTTGAGCTTCACGTCGGCGCGCCACTCGACGGCCGCCCTGTCTCCTTCCACGAGCGGCTCCATGAACTCGCAGTCGGCCCACGCCTCGGCCGCGAGCGTCGGCTCGACGTAGTCGCGGGGTGACTGCGGCTCCCGGAAGGGATGTGAGCGGAAAAACGCGTCTTGAGCGTAGAGCTCGAGGATGGGCTCGGGGTCATGCCGGTGCCACCCGCGCGCCCACGTCCGTCGCCAGCGCTCCGCGGCCTGCGCGGCGTCCATCAGACAGAAGAGCGGGCGGCCGCGAGTAGCAGGGTGGGCGGCAACCAGGTGCCGCGCGATTTTTGGTTACTCACGGCCGCCATGCAGCGAAACGTACTACTCGGCTGCGCGGACGACGACCTGCACGCGCTGCACGGCGTTGTTGCAGACGCCGTCCCAGTTCCATTCGGGCGCGAGCGGCTGGACGCTGCCGGCCTCGTCGGTGGCGCGGCAGCAGAGCTCGTATTCGCCCGGCGCGGCGTTCCACCCGTAGCTCCACCCGCGCCACGCGAACTCGCCGACGGGCTCGCCCAGCTTCGCGTCCGCCCAGGTCTCGCCCCCGTCGTCCGAGAACTCGACGCGCGAGATCGGCGCGCGGCCCGACCAGGCCCGCCCCTCCACCTCGCACGGCCCCGGCTCGAGGAAGCGCGTCCGCGAGAGGAACTCGGGGATCCCGGGCGGCACCATCAGCGACCGCGGCTTGATGCGGGTGACCGGCTCGCCCTGCTCGTCCTCCGATTCGCGCACGTGGTAGGCGACGTCCTGCTGCCAACCCGTGAACGCCTCGGCCACCGCAGCGATCGAGCGCAGCCACTTCACGTGCGTCATCCCGTACCAGCCGGGGACGATCAGTCGCAGCGGGAAGCCGTGCTGCGGGGGCAGCGGCTGCCCGTTGATCGCCCAGGCGAGGAGGATCTCGTCGCGCATCGCCTCGGCAACCGGGAGGCTGCGCTCGTACGCGTGCTCGCTGTCGCCCTGGATGCCGCGGTCGAGCCCGCTGAAGACGATCTCCTTCGCCTCGGCGGCGACGCCGGCCTCCTCGAGCAGCGGCGCGAGCGGCGTGCCCGTCCACTCGGCGGTGCCGACGGCGCCCTGGAGCCAGGGCTGGCTCATCGGTCTGGGCTCGATCAGCGCGCGTCCGTTGCCGGCGCACTCCAGGGTGACCGGCATCGTGAGGGGCGGCCGCGCCTGCAGGTCGGCGAGGGAGAGGGTGAGCTGCTTCTCGACGAGCCCGCCGACCTCGAGCTGCCACGTGTCCGCGTCCACCTCGGGGATGTCGAAGTGCGTCAGGAGGTAGTGCAGCCCGATCGGCGTGATGTCGTGTCGGAGCGCCTCGAGCGGGATCGAGTGGTTCCGCCCGCTGAGCTGCAGCTCGGCGAGGGTGATCTCGGAGGTGTCGGCGATGGCCACTCCGTCACGCTGCCCTGTGGTGCTGCGGGTGTCAAGCGTGAGAGGATCGAGCAGAATGCGTTTCCGCCTCGGCCTGCTCGTGGCTCTGGTCGCCTTTCTCGGCGGCGGGTGCTTCGGCGGGGACGACGAGCGGGCGGTCGAGCCGAAGTCGGAAGAGCTCACCCTCCGCGTGGCAACCTTCAACGTCTTCTACGGCGGCGACGAGATGGTGCTCGCGTCGAAGGACTGGTGCACCAAGCCCGAGGGCTGCCAGGACACCTTCGCCGCGGTCGTCGACGGGATCAAGCAGTCGAAGGCGGACATCGTCGGGCTCCAGGAGGCGACCGGGAACACGCGCAAGATCGCGGAGGCGCTGGGGTGGAACTACAACGAGCGCACGCAGGTCATCTCGCGCTTCCCGATCCTCGATCCGGGCGGCGCGGACGGGCTCTACGTCTTCGTCCAGCCCACGCCCTCGTCAGTGGTCGCGGTCGCGAACACGCACCTGCCATCCAGTCCGTACGGCCCCTACCGCTCGCAGGCGGGCTATACGGAGGACGAGGTTCTCCATCTGGAGAAACGGCTGCGGCTGCCGGCGATCCAGCCGCAGCTCGAGGGGCTGCCGCCGCTGGCGGCCGAGGGCATCCCGGTGTTCCTCACGGGCGACTTCAACTCGCCCTCGTACCTCGACTGGACGGACGCGGCCGACACGGCCCGCGACGACATGCCGTACACGGTCGAGTGGCCCGTGTCGAAGGCGCTCGCGGATGCGGGCTTCAAGGACTCCTACCGCGTCGTCAACCCGGATCCCGTGGCCCGGCCGGGCTTTACCTGGACCCCGGGCGGTCCCGAGAGCGCGAAGCGCGAGGTGCACGACCGGATCGACTGGGTGCTGTCGATGGGGCCGGCGCACGCCGTCGACTCGAGCGTGGTCGGAGAAGACGGGAACGAGAACGTGGACGTCTCGATTCCGATCTGGCCCTCGGATCACCGGTCGGTGGTCTCGACGTTCGACGTGATGGCCGCGCCGACGCCGAGTTTCGTCGCCGCGGAAGCGCGCACGTACGAGCAGGGTGACGACATCAGCCTGCGGTTTCACGCCAGAGCGGGAGAGCGGCTCGTCATCCGGCCGCCGCAGGGCGCGGAGACCGACGCCACCGATCCCGAGAACCAGGCGAACGACGGGGTGTACGGCCAGTCGACCGACGAGAGCACTCCGACCGGCGAGTACGAGGTCGAGCTCGTCGACCGGACCGACGCCGTCGTGGCCGGCACGAGCTTCTTCCTCTATCCGCCCGGCACCGAGACGGCGATCAAGACGTCGAAGAAGGTCTACAAGGTCGGGGAGCCCATCGAGGTCTCTTGGACGGACGCGCCCGGCATGAAGTGGGACTGGACATCGGCCTTCCCGGCCGGGAGCGGCCTCAAGAATCCCCACGGCACGGACTGCGCCACGGGTTACTGCGGCAACGGCAACTACTCGGTCTACGAGTACACGCAGGCGTCGATCGAGGGCACGGCGACGCTCAGCGACGCTTCCGCGGGCGGCTGGCCCCTGAAGCCGGGGACCTACGACGCACGGCTGCTCGTCGACGACGGCTACACGCGGGCGGCGGTCTCGGCGCCGTTCAAGATCGTCCGGCCCTAGCGCTCGCGTGCTTAAGCTCATCCTGGCGCACCCAGAGCGTCACGAGCCGCGCGACCAGGGTCACGAGGAACACGCTGCCGAGGAGCGCCTCGATCACGGTCAGCGCCTGCGGTAAGCCGACCGCCGGCGAGAGGTCGCCGAAGCCGAGGGTCGTCAGCGCGACGAAGCTGAAGTACACGTATTCCGACTGCTCGTGCGGACCCGGCTGCGCGAAGAACGGCGCGTCGCGGAGCTCGCCGAGCGCGAGGTAGACGAACGCGAAGAGAAGCCCGAAGAGGATGTACGCGCAGGTGGCTCCGAGGATCGTCTCGGAGGTCACCTGGCTGTGGTGCGCGATCCGGCTCAGGGTCACGGGCAGGGTCGCGCTCACGAGGAGGCCGACCGGAACGAGGTAGGCAACGCCGAGAACCGATGACGAGGTCACGAGGAGCACGATCGGCGCGAGGGCGACGCAGATTCCGATGAGCGCCCAGTGCCACGGCTTCATGCCCTGCCCGGCGTCCGGGTCGCTGATGGCGACGATCAGTGCGGCCGCCGCGAGGAGGATGCTGGCCACCGCGCCCCAGCGGGCGTCCGACAGGAGCTCGATGACGAAGAAGTTCGCCAGGAGGAGGACGAGCAGGCTCGCGTAGCTGTCCAGCGCCCGCACAACGGCTTCGCGATTCACGCGCACCGGGCGTATTTAGGTGCCCGGGCGGCCCTTCCTCCCGTCAGACCTCTCGGTAGGCGGCGCGCACGAAATAGAAGATGCCGTAGGCGAAGAGCCCCGCGGCCACGACTCCGAGCAGGACCGGCCCGAAGGGCTGGCCGAGGAGCTTCTGCAGCGCGCCGTCGAGCCCGACCGCCTCGTCGGGGTCGTATTGCCACGCGGCGCGGATGAAGAAGACGCCGACGAGCACATAGACGACAGCCCGGGCCAGGTAGCCGAGGACGCCGACGCGCGTGACCCATTTCTCGCCCCGGGGCGACATCTGCTCCGTGTGCAGATCGTCCTTGAACTTCCTCGTTACGCCGCGATAGGCGCTGCCGAGCCCCCAGCAGACGAGTCCGGCCCCGAATGCGCCGATGAGCCAGCGCCCGGCCGGCCAGTCGAGGACCTTGGCTGTCTGTTCCTTCTCGTTGCTCGAGCCCGAGTGCCACCCGATCAGGAGCTCGACGGTCGTGAAGCAGAGGAAGGCGTAGAAGAGCCCGCGCGCGGCATACCAGAGCCGCTTCCAGACGCTCAGGTCGTCGTCGCCGGCCTCGAGCTTCTCGCCGAGCGCGGCCACCGCGAAGCGCCAGAGCGCGTACCCGGCGAAGCCGACTGCGACGACGATGAGCAGGGCGGTGCCCCACCACTCGCCCGAGAGCTCTTGCAGCGCTCCGGTCCGGTCGGTCGCCTTCCCTCCGGCTCCCAGCGCGAGCTGGATGGCGAGGAAGCCGATCAGGCAGTAGAGGAAGCCGGCCGCGGCCATGCCCAGACGGCCGAGCCACCCGAGCCACGACGGCTTCTGTGACGCGGTGATCCGCGCCTGCGATGTGAGACCCGCTCCACTCACTCTGCGAGGACTACCCGTCCTGCCCAGGACCCAAGCACGCGG
>JAICVP010000082.1 GCA_025935275.1 Thermoleophilia bacterium | reverse complement strand
GTCGGCCGGCGCCTAGGTCGCCGTCGGAGCCGTGACCGGCTGGCGCACCCGTGCGCCGCCGAGCAAGTAGTAGACGCCTCCGCCGACCACCATCCCGGCGAGCCAGGAGAGGTCGGTGTTGTCGAGCGCCTTCGCGATCGGGCCCTGCATCTCGGGTCGCACGCCGAACTCGAACAGCCAGCCTGCGAGCAGGCCGAGTGCGAGCGCGATGATCGCGGGGATGTTCACGTCGCCGTACGGAGACTCCTCCGGGGGCAGATAGAGCCCCGCGATGTCGATCTCCTGCCGGCGGACGATGAAGTACTCGACGATCGTGATGCCGGCCCATGGGCTGATCCAGACGACGATCGACACCATCCAGTTGTCGAACGAGTGCGCGAAGCTCTCGGACTCGACGAACGCTACGAGGACGATCGTCCCGATGATCCCGGCGATCGCGGCGACGATCGGCCGCTTGACCTTCAGCCCCAGCGAGAGGAAGGCCAGCGAGCAGGAGTAGATGTTCAGGATGTTGGTCGCGATCGGGCCATGCAGGACGACGAAGAGCACCGGGATCGCCATCGCCCCGAAGGCTGCCGCGACGAGCTGGGCCGGGTCGGTGCCCTGGCCACCCGTAGCGATCGCGGCTCCGAGAATGGCGAGCCAGACGGTCGGGATGAACATGCCGAGCGACGTCGCCCAGAAGACCTGCTTCTTCGAGTACTTCGGGTTGACGAAGCGCGGATAGTCGGAGCTCATGGTCAGCCACGAGATACCCCAGCCGATCCCGATGGCCGTCATCAGCGCGGCCATGGCCGAGATCTTGTCGCCGCCGGCGACCTGCGAGCCGCCCCAGTGCACGTCCACCTTCGTGAACGCGAGGGCAGTCATCGCGACCATGATCGCGGCGGTCAGCGGCACCGTGTACTTCTCGAAGGTGCGAATGAGGTAGAAGCCCCAGATCGCGATGACGACCTGGACGAGCATGACCAGCATGCCGACGAAGTAGCGCGTCCCCTGCCCGCCGTGATAGCCGAGCTTGTCGAGGAGACCCTGGTCGCCGACGACGAGGTCGAGGATGACCCACGTGTTCACGCCGATCCAGCCCATCGTGAGGAGGAGCTGGGCAGCGGCGGGAATGTAGGCGCCGCGGCGCCCGAACGCGCTCCGCGACAGCACCATCTGGTTGACGCCTGTCTTGTGGCCCATCGTCGCGAAGAGCCCGAAGAGGGCACAGCCGACGAGGTTGCCGATCACGACGACCAGGATCGTCTCGATCAGGCTGAGGCCGAAGATCGGGCCGAGGGTGCCGAGCACCCAGTTGATCGGTGCCAGGTTCGCGCCCATCCAGACCCAGAACTGCTGAAGCGGCGTCGAGTCCCGGTCGGCGACCGGAACGGGCTCGATGCCGTGCGCGTCGAGGCGGATCGCCTCGCTCAGCTCGCGCTTTTCCTGCTCGACAATCGACATATGCCCTCCTGCTGGGGGTGTCCCGGTGAAATCCGGTTGGCTGGATTGTGCGCCCCAAATCGGACGAGTTACAAGCCGATAAAACCCGCTACGTGCGGACTTCTGCGCGCCGCGCGACGGCTTCGGCCCGCTCCTGCGTCTCGGCGAGGAGCTCGCGCTCGTCGAGGACCGTGATCTGCCCCTCTTCGAGGAGCCAGCGGCCCGCACACATGACCGAGTTCACGTTCTCGGACTTCATGGAGGTGACGAGCGCCGAGACGGCATCGTGCACGGGAGTCATGTTCACCGTGCGTGGATCGACGAGCACGAGATCGGCCGCCTTGCCGGCCTCGAGCGACCCGATCTCGTGGTCGATCCCGAGCGCTCGGGCGCCGTTTCGCGTCACCATGGCGAAGGCGGTGCGCGCGTCCAGAACCGTCGGGTCGAGCCGCATGCCCTTCTGGAGAAGTGTCGCCGCCCACAGCTCGTCGATCAGGCTCATGCGGTTGTTCGCCGGTGCGCCGTCGGTTCCGAGGGCCACCAGGACTCCGGCGTCCAGCATGTCCGCGACCCGCGGCATGCCGAGCACACGCAGGTTCGAAGCGAGATTGTGGGAGACGGCCGCGCCGCTCTCGGCGAGGAGGCTGATCTCCTCGTCCTCGAGCCAGACCGCGTGCGCGCCGAGGAACCAGGGGCCGAGCACGCCCAGGTTCGAGAGGTGGCGAACCGTGGTCGTCCCGCGTGTCGCCTTCGTGTGCTCGTTCTCCGCCTCGATCTCGGCGATGTGCATCTGCAGCGGCGTCCCGAGGCTCCGGGCCCGCTCGACGCTTCCCTCGATCAGCTCGTCCGAGCAGTTGAAGATCGTGCGCAGGGTGTAGGAGAAGCGGAGCCGCCCGTCCGCGGCGCCGTCCCAGCGGGCGGCGAGCTCGTCCTGGACGGCCAGTGTCTCCTCGGTGGATTCCCGCCGCGACTCGGGCACGCCCTCCGGCTCGTCCATGGTGCTCCGCCCGAGGAAGCCGCGGATCCCTGCGCGTTCCAGCCCGCGGCCGGCGCCGTCGACGTGCTGCCCCCCGGGGTCGGCGATCGTGGTGACGCCGTTCCGGATCTGCTCGACGGCGCACGCGAGCGCGCTCACCTCGACGTCTTCCTCGCTCAGCGCGGCCTCGTAGGGCCAGATGCGGCCGCGAAGCCACGTGAGCAGATCGACGTCGTCGGCGAGCCCGCGTCCGAGCTGCTGGCTCAGATGGCAGTGCGTGTTGACGAGGCCCGGCACGACGATGAGCCCGGCCGCGGAGCGCGCCTCAGCTTCTTCTGCGCTCGGCTCCGGGCCGACATGGGCGATGCGCCCGTCCTCCACCTCGACGACCCCGGGGTCGAGCACCCTCCCGGAAGCGTCCATCGTGACGACGAGCCCGCCCTCGATTCGCAGCCGCACCCGATTACGATACCGCCGTGCCGGCCGACCTCCTCGTGCGGAACGCGCGGCTCGCCGGCCGCGACGGCGTCTGCGACCTCGCAATCGAAGGCGGCCGGTTCACGCGCGTCGGCACCGACCTGGGCGTCGATGCAAAGGAGACGCTCGACGCCGAGGGGCGGCTCGCCTCCCCGCCGCTCGTCGACTGCCACCTCCATCTGGACGCGAGCCTCACCGCCGGGAAGCCGAGGCACAACGAGTCGGGCACGCTCCTGGAGGGAATCCAGGTCTGGGGCGAGCTGAAACCGTCGCTCACCGAGGACGACGTCGTCGCCCGGGCGAGCGAGATCGTCCGCTGGTCAGCCGCGCAGGGAACCCTCTTCATCCGCGCGCACGCCGACGTCTCCGGCGACAACGACGCGATGGTGCGCGGGCTGCTCCGGGTCCGCGACGAGCTCGCCGATCTGGTCACGATCCAGGTGACGGCCTTCCCCCAGGACGGGATCTTCGCGGACGAGGCCGACGAGGCACGCCTCGAGCGCGCGATCGAGCTCGGGGTCGATTGCGTCGGTGGGATCCCTCACTATGAGCCGACTTCGGAGCTCGGGCTGATGGAAGTCCACCGCGTGTTCGAGCTCGCCCGCGAGCATGGGCGCCGCATCGACATTCACTGCGACGAGACCGGCGACGCCAACTCGCGCTTCCTGGAGGTGATGGCCGACGACACCATCAAGCACGGCCTCACCAGTCGCGTGACCGCAAGCCACTGCACGGCGATGGGCTCCTATGAGCCCTACTACTCGTCGAAGCTGCACGGGTTCCTACGCAGCAGCGGGATCAACATCGTCGTGAACCCCTACGCCAACTCGCTCATCCAGGGGCGGCTCGACCCCTACCCCAAGCGCCGCGGATTCGCCCAGCTGAAGGAGCTCCTCCGCGCGGGAGTCAACGTCTCGCTCGGAAACGACGTCATCATGGATCCGTGGTACCAGCTTGGGAAGGCCGACCTCGTCCACGCCGCGAATCTCGCGCTCCATTTCACGTACATGAGCGGCCTCGACGAGATTCCGGAGATGCTCGCGTGCGCGACCTGGCGCGGGGCGAAGACTCTCGGCGTCGAGGACGAGTACGGGATCGAGGAGGGAAAGCCGGCGCACCTCGTCGTCTTCGACGCGCCCAGTCCCGTCGAGGTGCTGCGGCTGCAGCCGGTGCGCAGGTGGGTGGTCAGAAGCGGCCGCGTCGTCGCCGAGACGACTCCACCGGTCACGCGCCTCTTCCACGAGGGGCGCGAGGAGACGATCACGTTCGCCCCTCCGGCTACAGGCGCGTGATCGAGCCGAAGGCCAGAGCGACGAGCTGCGAGTTCCTCGCCGTCACGGTGCGCGGCTCCGCGCCCTGGCGCGCGTAGCGGCACTTCACGTCGGCGCCGCCCGGAGCGCCGGTTGCGGAACGATCTCTTACCGGTTTCTAGCTAGGCGGCGCGGAGCGCTTCGATCTCGCGCTGCACGGCGAGGCGCTCGAGTGCCTCGGATTCGATCTGCCGCACGCGCTCCCGCGTGATGCCGAGCCGGCGCCCGATCTCGTCGAGGGAGGCAGGCTCGATGTCGCCGTTCAGTCCATACCGGAGCTTGACCACGTCTCGTTCGCGCTCGGGCAGCTTGGAGACCGCGCGCCGCAGCACTTCCATGTCGAGGCTCACCGTGACCTCTTCCTCGGGCCCTGCCTCTTCGCCCGCCATGAGCTCCCCCAGCGAGGTCTCCGAGTCGGCGATCGGCCGGTCGAGGCTCGTGACGGCGCGAGCCGCCTCGCGTACCTCGCGGACCTGCTTGACCGGAAGCTTGGCGGCCGCGGCCACCTCGTCGTCGGTCGGCGGGCGGCCCAGCTTCGGGGTCAGCTCGCGCTCGGCGCGGCCGATCTTCTGCTCGCGCTCGACGATGTGCACCGGGATGCGGATCTCGCGCGCCTTGTTCGCAACCCCGCGCTGGACGGCCTGCCGGATCCACCACGTCGCGTACGTCGAAAACTTGTAGCCGCGGCGCCAGTCGAACTTCTCGACGGCGCGGATGAGCCCGATGATGCCCTCCTGGATGAGGTCGAGGAGGCTGAGGCCGTGGCCCTGGTACTTCTTCGCGATGGAGACGACCAGGCGGAGGTTCGAGTTGATCATGCGCTCCTTGGCCTCGCGGTCGCCGCGCTCGATGCGCTTGGCGAGCTCGACCTCCTCCTTGGCCGTCAGGAGCGGATGGCGGCCGACCTCGTTCATGAAGAGCTGTAGCGCATCCGTGGTCGCATGGGCGAGATCGCCGTTCACGTACGTCGCGGCGGGCGCCGACTCACGCGCGCAGTTGTCCTTGAGATCGATGCCGCGGCGCTCGATCTCCTCGTAGAGGTCCTGCACCTGCTCGTCCTCGAGGTCGAGCGTCTGCGCGACCTCGTCGACCTCGGAGTACTCGATGCAGCCGTTTTCCTCCCCGCGGTCGAGCAGGGCCTGCAGAGCAGCGTCCATGGGAGTCGTATTTCCGTCCACAGTCTCACGAAACAGTGTAGTCCGTACGAACGTATGTTCTATACTGGAGCATGGCCCGCCCGCAGTACCTCGAGGACACCTGCAAGACCGCGCTCAACCGCGTGCCGGCCGAGAGTCGCGTGCCCTTCCGCTGGACGATCAACCCATACCGGGGCTGCACGCACAGCTGCCATTACTGCTTCGCGCGTGCCTTCCACACCTATCTCGACCTCGGAATCGGCGAGGACTTCTCCTCGAAGATCGTCGTCAAGACGAACGTCGTCGAGGTGCTGCGGCGCGAGCTCGCGTCCCCGCGCTGGGACGGCGAGGCAATCGCGATGGGGACGGCGACCGATCCGTACCAGCACTGCGAGGGGCGCTACCGCCTGACGCGCGGAGTGCTCGAGACACTCACCCGTTTCGCCAATCCGCTCTCGATGCTGACGAAGTCGACGATGATCGTCCGCGACCTCGACGTCTACCGGCAGCTGAACGACGTGGCGCCGGTCTCGGTCGCGATGAGCGTCGGCACGCTGGACGAGGACGTGCGCCGCGTGGTCGAGCCGGGCACGCCTCCCGGCGCGAAGCGCCTCGAGATCCTGGGCCGTTTCTCCGAGGCAGGGATCCGCACCGGAGTGCTCGTCGCGCCGATCCTCCCCGGCCTGACCGACACCGAGGAGCACCTCGACACCGTGCTCGCGGCCTGCGCCGAGGCCGGAGTCGACTACGCGGTCCCGATCGTCCTCCACGTGCGCGCCTCGATTCGCGAGCACTTCATGCCGTGGGTGAAGCGCACGTACCCGTGGCTCTACCCGCGCTACGCGGAGCTGTACGGTTCCCGCGCATACGCGCCGAAGGCCTACCAGCAGGAGGTGTCCGAGCGCTTCGCGCGGCTCCGGCTCCGGCACGGGATCGGCGGAGGCGGAGAGACCTCCCGCCGCCCGGTGCGGGAACGCCAGGAGCAGCTAGCGTTGGCCGTCTGACCGACCGCATCCGCACCGGCACGTGCTCCTGGGCCGACGACTCGCTCGTCAAGTACTGGTATCCGAGGGGCGTGCGCTCCGGCGAGGAGCGGCTGCGCTACTACGCAGACCACTTCGACACCGTCGAGGCGAACTCGACCTACTACCGGCTCCCCGAGGAGGACCTCGTCGCCAAGTGGGCCGAGCGGCTCCCGGAGGGGTTCGTGATGCATGTCAAGGCGTTCGGGATGATGACCCGCCATCCCGTGAAGGCGGATGTCCTCCCGCCGGACCTCCGCGAAGCTGCGCCGGTCGACGACCGCGGCCGGGTCGACCGCCCGCCCCGCGAGCTCCGCTCGGAGGTCTTCGCGCGCTTCCACGCCGCGCTCGAGCCCCTCCGCTCGGCCGGGAAGCTCGGCGGGATCCTGCTCCAGTTCCCCTCCTACATCGTGTGCAAGCCGCTCTCCTTCGAGTACATCGAGTGGGCCAAGGAGGAGCTGCGCGGCGACCACGCGATGGTGGAGTTCCGCCACCGCAGCTGGCTCGAGGAGGAGAACCGGGCGCAGGTCTTCTCCTTCCTCGAGGAGATCGGCGCCACCTACGTCATCGTGGACGCGCCGAAGACCGACGCGAAGAACCTCGTCCCGACGGTCTTCGCGCGCACGAGCCCGATGGTCTACATGCGCACGCACGGGCGCAACGACAAGACGTGGAACGTGCGTGGCCGGAGCGCGGCCGAGCGCTTCGACTACCTCTATTCCGAAGAGGAGCTCCGCGAGCTCGTCCCGTCGGTCCGCGAGCTCGCCTCGGACGCGCAGGAGGCCTACGTGATGTTCAACAACAACGGGCGCTCGCGCGCAGCCGGAAACGGCCATCCAGAGCGGGATTCCTGGCTCTCCCAGGCACCCACGAACGCGCTCATGCTGCAGAACATCCTCGCAGAGGGGTCATGAAGTCCGAATCCCCCGGTTAAGATTCAAGACAGGCGCTGGCGCGCCGATGGGACACTTGTGGGGAGTCGTTTTTCGCGCATAGCCGCACCTCTTACCGGCGTGCTCGCCGTATTGGCCGCCGTCGGCTTCGTGCTGGCCGCGCCGAGGCTCCTTGATCTCTCCGCCGACCAGGCGGCCATCCCTGCTCCGCCGGCCGGAACCGGCGAGGTCTCGTCGGTCGTCGCACCGGGTCCGCCGGCGCCTCCGGGCAGCCGCGGGCAGACAGTGTCCCCCGGACTGACGCCGTCGACCGGACCGGGCCAGGCGCCACCCGCAGGCACGGCCGGCCCCGCTTCCCCCGCGGGCCCTGGAAGCCCCACGGCCTTCCCAGGCATCGCACCGAACGAGCGCCCGACCGGCGGCGGCATCTCCGCGACCCCGCAGCCCGGAGTCGGAGAGGAGGCCCCGGGGCAGGACGGCGGCGACGACGACCACGGCGGCCCGAGCCATCCGGCGAAGGAGCACAAGGGACACAAGGCCCATCACGGCCACGGCAAGGGCCACGAGCACCACGGGAACGGCAATGGCAACGGGCACTCCGGCGACGGCGACGGCCAGCAGCAGGACAAGGGTCACGGCAAGCACGACCACGGCAAGCACGACACCGACCACAGCAAGCACGACAACGGCAACCACAACGGCTGGACGAAGCCGGACAAGGATCCGCCGGAGAAGTCCCACGACTCTCTAGGCTCTGGGCATGGCAACGGCCAGAAGCCCGATCGAGAGCACGGTCAGAAAGCCAAGCAGGGAAAGTCCGACCGGCGCGCTCATTCTCATTCACGGTCGCGGCGCTGACGCCGGCGACCTCGAGCCGCTCCTCAGCATCCTCGATCCCGACCGTCGCCTCCTCGGCGTGTTTCCGCGCGGTCCGCTGGCGCTCCCGCCCGGAGGACGACACTGGTACATCGTCCGCGAGATCGGCTTTCCGGACCAGGACACCTTCACCGCCACGTACGGCGAGCTCGGAGAGCATCTCGACGGCGTCCTTGCCGAG
>JAICVP010000079.1 GCA_025935275.1 Thermoleophilia bacterium | reverse complement strand
TTCTTGAGGAGCGGTGAGATCTCGAGCTCCGGCCCGCGCACGACGAGCGTGACCGAGTCGATTCCGCCGTGGCGCGAGGCCGCCTTGGCCAGCCGCGAACGCGCGCGGGGAGTCGCGTCGGCTTCGACGTGGACCGCCGCGCCCTCCCCGGAAACCTCCACGCGCTCCTCGAGGTCTTGGCAGGCTGCCCGTGCAAGCTCAAGGGAGTTGGACTCGACCAGCGTCGGCGCGTAACGACCGCTCTCGATCCGCGTGACGATGGAGAGCTCCTCGATGAGGTCCTTCAGCTGGACGGAGGCCGCCTCGATCATCTCGATGTAGCGGGCCGCCGGCTCCTCCAGCTCGGTCTTTCTCAGCGTCTTGGCGAACCCGTAGACGGTCGCGAGCGGCGTGGAGAGGTCGTGGGCGCCGATCGAGACGATGCGGGCGAAGCGTTCGTCCTCGGCCATTTCCCCCCTTGGTACGGTTGACACGTGCAGCAAGAGAGACTAACCGCCGGAGCCGACCTGCAGGCTTCGACGCCCGAAGTCCGTATCGGCCTTTCCCGCGCCGGAGTCACTGGCGTGCAGAAAGCCGTCCGTCTGCAGCATGGCGGTCGCGATGCCCTCGTCTCGGCCGAGATCGAGTGCTTCGTCGACCTCGACCCCGCCCAGAAGGGCGTGCACATGTCGCGCTTCCCCGAGGTCTTCGAGGAGGCGATCGACAAGGTCGTGATCGACGAGAAGCTCCTCGTGGAGAACCTCGCGGAGCACATCGCGCGCAACATCGTCGAGCGCCAGCAGGCGCTGCGCGCCGAGGTGAAGGTCGCGGCGCGCTACCCCATCGAGCGCCTCACGCCCGTGACCGCGCTGCGCACGCAGGAGCTCGTCACGCTGATCGGGATCGCCGCCGCCTCGCGTACCACGTCGCGCCGCGTCGTCGGGGTGGAGGCGACCGGGATCAACGCGTGCCCGTGTGCGCAGGGACTCGTCCGTGCGGAGGCCGCCGGCCGGCTCTCCGAGGCGGGCTTCGAGGAGGGCGACGTCGAGCGGATCCTCGAGCTGGTCCCCCTTGCGACCCACAACCAGCGCGGCCGCGGCACGCTCTTCCTCGGCACCGAGGAGCGGCTGAACGCCGAAGACCTCGTCGACCTCGTCGAGCGCTCGATGAGCTCGCCGATCTACGAGCTTCTCAAGCGCCCCGACGAGCTCTTCGTGGTCGAGCACGCCCACCTCACTCCACGCTTCGTCGAGGATTCTGTGCGTCTCATGGTCAAGAGCGCGCTCGACGGCTACCCCGGGCTCGCGGACGACGACTTCGTCCTCGCGCGCCAGGTGAACTTCGAGACGATCCACAACCACGACGTCCTCGCGGAGCGCTTCGGCACCGTCGGGGAGCTGCGCGGCGAGCTCCGGAGCGGCGAGCATTCGCTCGCCCACACCGAGCTCAGGGATTGGCTGCGCGCGGTGGCCTAGGCCCCGGCGAGCGCCGCAACCGCATCTTCGACTCCTGGCCGTGCGCGAGCCGCGCGATGTTGCCGCGGTGCAAGAGGACGATCGCGAGCGCGCCGCCCGTCGTGAACGCAAACACCGGCCACGATGCGTCGAAGAGGAGCGCGAAGAGCGGCAGCGTCGCGGCCGAGATCATCGAGGCGAGCGACGCGTAGCGGGTGACCAAGAAGACCACGATCCAGACAGCCGCGGCCGAGAGCGTCGCGAGCGGCGCGACCGCGAGGCCGACGCCTCCGGTCGTTGCGACGATCTTCCCCCCGCGCTGGAAGCCCATGAAGAGCGGGCGCCAGTGGCCCGCCATCGCCGCGCAGCCCGCGAGCACCGCGATGAGGTCGTTCCCGAGCCAGCGCCCGAGCAGCGCCGCGACCGCGCCCTTGGCGATGTCGAGCACGGCGACTCCGAGCCCGAGCTTGAAGCCGAGCGTCCGCCAGACGTTGGTCGCGCCGGTGTTCCCGCTCCCCAGCGTGCGGATGTCGACTCCTGCGAACAGGCGCGGCAGCCAGTAGCCCCACGGCATCGAGCCGAGGACATAGCCGAGCGGAATGAGGAGGAGTTCGCCGCTCAGGTCTGGATCTGGTACTTCGACACCCAGCTCGAGATGACGTCCCAGTCGAGGTTCGCGAAGAACGCGTCGATGTAGGACGCCCTGTCGGTCTGGTAGTCGAGGAAGTAGGCGTGCTCGTAGACGTCGAGCGCGACGAGCGGCGTGGCGTTCCAGACCGGGAACGTGTTCTGCGCGTCCCCGATGTAGTTGAAGAGTCGCTGCTCGTCCCAGTCGTAGGCCGTCCAGGCCCAGCCGCGCCCGCCCATCCCGGTGGCCTTCAGGTCGGAGCGCCATTCCTCGACGGAGCCGAAGTCGCGCTCGATGAGCGAGGCGATGCCGCCGGTCGGGTCGCCGCCGCCTCCGCCCAGGTGCTCGAAGTAGATCTCGTGGTTCTTGACGCCGCCGATCGCGAAGGTGAGGTCGATCTTCAGTGCGCGCACCTCCGAGTACACCTGGTTCGCCGCCGACAGGTCGACCTCGGCGAGCTTGGTGAGGATCTCGTTCCGCTTCGCCACGTACCCCTGGTAGAGCTTGTAGTGCGCTTCGACGGAAGCCCGGGAGATGCCGTCCATCTCGAGGAGCTGGGGCTTGAGCTCCCGGGCCGCGATCTCCTCGTGGTTTTGGGCCAGTGTCGCCATCGGTCTCCCTTCGCGTCTCCTTCGGGCGGGTCGGACGAGATCGTATCTTTCCCCATGTGACGGAAACTGCGCGTGCCGCGCTGATCACGGGGGGAACCGGCCGGGTCGGAAGCACGATCGCGGCGCGGCTCGAGGCGGAGGGCTTCGTCGTGCTCGCCGCGGGCCGGCGCGACGGCGACATCACGCGGCCCGACGAAGCGCGCGCCCTCGTCGAAAACGCGGTCGAGGAGCTCGGCGGGCTCGACCTCCTCGTCAACGCAGCCTCGGCGGGGTTCGAGCCGCGGCCCGTCGAGGAGGTCTCGGAGGAGGATTGGGACGCCGCGCTCGACTCGACGGCGAAAGGCACCTTCTTCGTCACGCAGGCAGCGGTGCCGCACTTGCGCGCCTCGAGCCTCGGGCTCGTGGTCATGATCGAAGACGTCGGCGCCTTCATGCCCTGGCCGTCCTTCGGGCCTCACTGTGCCGCCAAGGCCGCCCAGGCGATGCTGACCCGCGTCTTCGCGCGTGCGCTGGCCCCGGACATTCGAGTGTGTGGGATCGCGCCCGGCCCGGTCGCGGTCGAGCCCGGGCAGGAGGAGCGCCGCGCCGCAGAGACCCTGCTCGGGCGCATCGGTTCGCCGGACGACATCGCCGGAGCCGTCGTCTACCTCGTCGGAGCCGGGTACGTCACGGGCTCGACGCTCTTCGTGGACGGCGGCCGCTCGCTGACCTGAGCATTGCGGCCCAGCCGCCTGCGCGAATCCGACCCGGCTTTACATGCGTATCGAGTGTCGGTATGCCTGCGGCAATGGCGACAGCCGAGAGCGACAGCCGGCTCATCGAGCGGGTCGGACGTGGTGACCGGGAAGCCTTCGAGCAGCTCTACAAGCGCTTCGCCCGCCCGGTCTTCGGGATGGCCCTCCGCCAGTTGGGGGACAACGGCCGCGCCGAGGACGCGGCGCAGGAGACCTTCGCGGCGGTCTGGCGCTCTGCCAGGACCTACAAGGCCGAGCGTGGAACGGCATCGGCCTGGCTCTACGCCGTGGCCCGCCACGCGATCATCGACCGAGCGCGCCAGAAGCGCGAGAACGCAGCCGAGGCGCCCGACGAGGCGGACACCAGGGCAGGCCCCGTCGAACAGGCGGAGGAGTCCTGGCTCACGTGGCGCGTGCACTCGGCGCTCGAGCTGCTTCCCGAGCGCGAGCGCGTCGTGATCGAGCTCGCCTACTGGAGCGGTCTCTCGCAGACCGAGATCGCGAGCTACCTGGACGTACCGCTCGGCACGGTCAAGACGCGCACGCGAACCGGCCTTGCGCGCCTGGCCGGCCTGCTCGAAGAGGTGAAGGGATGAGCGAGAAGCCGGACTTCCGCGAGCTCGTCGGTGACGATCTGACGCCGGAAGAAGAGCTCGAGCTGGCGCGGGTGGACAGCCTGCTGCGCTCGGTGGCCGGCCCGGCGACCGAGGTTCCGAGCTCTCTCACCACCAGGGTGGAGCAGATCGGGACGGCTACACCGATCTGGACGCGCCGCCGCGTACTCGCCGCCGTCGCGCTCGCCGCGACGCTGGCCGCTCTCTTCTTCGCGGCCGGCCGCTGGCTCGACCGGGGCTTCGACGCGCGCGCGTCGTTCGACATGACCCCGGGTAAGACCGTGCCGGACGCCTCCGGAAAGATCGAGCTCGGCCGGCGCGACGAGTCGACCGGCAACTGGAAGATGCGGCTCGTCGTCGACGGGCTCCCGCATCTCGCCGGGAACGATTACTACGTGCTCTGGCTCGCCAGGGACGGCGAGTACGCGGGCGCCTGCGGGACCTTCAACGTGAATGGCCGGACGACCGTCGATCTGACGGCGAGCTACGACCTGTCCGAGTACGACGCCTGGGTGATCACGCGCGTGGGCGAAGACTCGCCCTGGCTCCTCAGCGCCGAGACCTAGGGCGCTGTGCGGTCCGAGGCGAGGAACGCCTCGTACGTGACCGGCATCTTCTCGGCGAACAGCTGCTCGACCGCGTCGGCGTAGCGCCGGATCTCGCGCTGGGCGGTCTCGGCCGCACGCAGTGAGACGAAGTTCATGAGCGCCCGTGCGTTGACCGTCCAGTAGAACTCGGTGTAGGCGCCGACCGGCATGACCGCCCGTGCAAGCTCGCGGGCCACGCCCAGCTCGACGAGGCGCTCGTACGCCGCGTAGGCGGCTGCGTAGACCGCAGCCAGCTCGTCGCGGGTGGTCTGCGCCAGCTCGTCGGTGACCGGCTCGAAGGAGTACGCACCCGGCTTGCCGACCTGGCTGCGCACGTCCTCGGGCGCCGGGACATAGAACTCGTCAGTCGCCTTCGCATAGCGCATGCTGAACTCGTTGAACGACCCGATGCGATGCCGGAACCACTCGCGCGCGACGAAGATCGGCGCCCGGATGTGGAAGCGGAAGGCGTTGTGCTCGAACGGCGTCCCGTGGCGCTCGCGCATGAGAAAGCGGATAAGGCCGGAGTCGGCTTCCTCCATGACGTCCTTGCGCCTGGCGAAGCTCACACGCGCGGCGTTCACCACCGAGAGGTCGCTCGCCATCGAATCGTCCAGCCGGACGAAGCCGTGATCGAGTACCTGAATCGACTCTTCCGCCACCTGCTGCTCCACAGTGCTCACGTCGATCGAGTCTAACGAGCGCGCAGGAGGGCGCCGATAGATCCAACAAGAGTCTTGCAGCGCCGTACAACGGGGTCCGGCGTTCCATGTCAGCCATGCGTCTCACCAAGCTTGCATTCGTCCTTCTGCTCGCCACCTGCGCGTGGTCGGCCGGGCCTGCCTCGGCGGCGCAGCGGCCACTTCCGCCGCTCACCCCGGCCAAGCACGATGCCCTCTCACGCGCGCTCCAGCAGGGGCAGCTGACCGAGCCTCAGTACGCCCTCGAGCGTGCTCGCTCGCTCTTCACGCTGGACCGCGTCCGCGCGGAGTTCGGCCACGTCGCCCGCGCGAATCCGCACGCGGCCACCTTCATCCTTCGCGACCTCCTCGCCCGCACGCGATTTCTCTCGGGCGACGAGCGGACCGAAGCGAAGGCGATCCTCTCGCGCCCCGACGGGGCTCCCACCTTCTTCGGCGAGCCCAACTGGGACTTCGATGCCGACCCGCAGAGCTACTGCGAAGGCGGACGCCCGCTCTGCTTCCACTGGGACGCCAACCCGGTGAACCGGGACTCGCCGCCGCCGGCCGACGTGAACCCGAACAACGGGCGGCCGGATCAGATCGACCGCACCATCGAGGTGCTCGACAACGTCTGGGACGAGGAGACGGCCGGGCTCGGCTATCGCGACCCCCTCGACGACAGCTCGACGACGCTCAACCACGGTGGCGGGCCGGAGCTCGACATCTACCTCGCCGACATCGGCGGCATCGAACTCTTCGGCTACTGCACGAGCGACGATCCGCACGCCTTCGAGTTCAGCGCGCCATGGGCCGTGTCCGCCTACTGCGTCCTCGACGACGACTACCGGCAGGCCCAGTACGGGTTTGGCCAGACATCCCTCGAGTTCCTCGAGGTGACCGCAGCGCACGAGTTCTTCCACGCGGTGCAGTACGCCTATGACTGGTTCGAGGACTACGCGCTCATGGAGGGCTCGGCCATGTGGATGGAGGGCCAGGTCTATCCGGACGTGATCGACCGCATCAACTACCTCCGCCGCAGCGCCCTCGCTCGTCCCGCAGTGCCGCTGGACACCGGCGCGGGCGGCTTCGAGTACGGCTCATGGCTCTTCTGGCGCTTCCTGACGGAGAAGGTCTTCGCCAACGACCCGACGATCATCCGCGACATCTGGGAGCGGGCCGACGGCGGGCCCGCAGCCACCTACGGCGACCTGTATTCCTTCCAGGCGGTGCGGCGGGCGCTCGCGGCACGCGGCCACGACTTCCGCAGCACCTTCGCCGAGTTCGGGTGGACGAACGATCTGCGCGCCTACGAGGAGGCGAGCCAGGGGTACCCGGTTCCGCCACTCGCTGCGACGTTCAACTTCGGCCCCTTCCTCCACTCGACCGGCTGGGAGGTCCCGAGGCTGCGGCACCTTTCTACGCGCTTCTACCGGTTCCGTCCCGAGGCGACCGGGTCCGCGGCGAAGCTGCACATCGGCGTCGACCTGCCGGGGCCGAAGACGAACCCGGCGGCCACGGCAATCGTCTACGCGAAGGGCGGGCCCAAGGAGATCCACCCGATCGGGCTCGACGCACAGGGCCATGGACACGTGACGGTCAAGTTCGGGGAATCGGAGGTCTGGAAGGTCGACCTCGTCCTCTCGAACGGGAGCCTCCGCTTCGACTGCCAACCGAAGGACTTTCCGGCGACGGTCTACTCCTGCGGCGGCTACCCGAAGGACGACGGGCGCACGTATCGTTTCCGCGCCCGCCTCGGCTAGCTCGCCGGGCCCTGATCCTCGCGGACGAGCGCGAGCAGGCTCTCGTGCTCCTCGCGGCACGCGGGGCAGCCTTCGAGATGCGCCCGCAGGCCGGGGACGGCGGCGTCTGCGTCCTTGCCGGCGGCCTCGAGGTCGACGTAGCGATCCAGCTCTTCGAAGCAGGCGTCGCACCCGATCTCCGGCCCCGCGGGGCCGAGCAGGCGCCCGATCAGCTCGTTGTCTCGGTCTTCCATCAGCTCGTTTCCTCCAGCTGCACGCGCAGCTTCGCGCGCGCGTCGTGCAGTGTCTTGTAGAGCGCGCCCCTCGTCGTCGACAGGCGCTCGGCCAGGACGTCGATGGGCACGCCGTTCACCGCGAGCGCGACCAGCACGCGCCGCTGGTGCGGGGTGAGGACCTCGTCGATCGCCGCGGCGATCGTGCCGAGGCGCTCACGCATCTCGACGTCCTCTTCGGGACCCGGCACGCCCCCGTGCAGCGAGGCGAGGGTGTCCGGCTCGACCGGCAGCTCGCGGTCGCGCCACGCGTGCCGCCGGACTTTCACCGCGGCTTCGTAGAGCGCGAACTTGTACGCCCAGGTCGTCAGCTTGCTGAGACCGCGGAAGTCGTCGAGCCGCCGGAGCACCGCGAGGAGCGCATCGTCTGCGGCCTCCGTCGCAATCGCATCGGCCTCGGCTCCCTTCAGGCTTCTCGCGCGCCGCGTGACCTCGAACCGCGCGGCGCGGAGGAGCAGCTCGTGCAGGCGGGCGCACGCGTCGTCGTACGCCCGCCCGCTGCCCGTCAAGGCCTGCAGGAGTTCCTGGGACTCTGGGTCGAGCCTTGTGCCGGGCGCGACGGAGCTTGTGCGCATGACCCCGGGAACGGTAGTCGTCGCCGGGGTCACACGGCCTCCTT
Source organism: Thermoleophilia bacterium (assembly GCA_025935275.1). Classification (GTDB taxonomy): domain Bacteria; phylum Actinomycetota; class Thermoleophilia; order Gaiellales; family Gaiellaceae; genus DATEOR01. The sequence goes on along the minus strand of JAICVP010000079.1, from coordinate 461 downwards.
CGGGTACAGCGGTGCCAGGATGCGGACGGCGAGCTCCGGCGGGCATCCCTGCTCGACGAGCTGGATCAGCCGGTGCAGGTCGTAGCCGGGGTCGCGCGCGACGCGCCCCGCGAGCGGCAGCGAGAAACCCGTGAGGACGAGCTGTTCGCGCCGCCAGCGGTTCACTTCCGCATCCGCCGGCTTGAGGCTGGACACCGTTTGCACGTCGACTCCTAGGCGGCCCGGTGCGCGGGCTCGGTCGAGGCGACCTGCTTCCGGGACGGGACCGTTCGGTAGGCCCACGCGAGCCTCCCGAGGGCGAGCGCAGCGAGGAACAGGCCGAAGTCGCGGAGGGCGATGTCGTAGTACTCGGGCGGGTTGTTCGTCAGCAAGTTGACGATGATGCCGCCGAGCCACGCGGCCACGACGAAGCCTCCGATCCAAGGCGCCGCCAGGACGAGCAGGCCGGCCGCGATCTCGAC
>JAICVP010000028.1 GCA_025935275.1 Thermoleophilia bacterium | reverse complement strand
GGGTTCGTGCTCGAAGGCGGCTACACCGTCGAGAACCTGCCGGCTCTCGTCGGCGCCGTTCTTTCCGCCTAGGTCAGGAGCAGGCCGGCCGCCACGAGGAGGACGGCTCCGACGGCGGCAAGCCAGGCCTCCCGCCTCGCGTCGGCGATCGCGTGGCCCGCGGCGAGGCCGGCGAAGATCGCAGCGGGGACGAGCAGAAGCCCGATCGAGAACGAGCCGAGGACCGCCCAGACGGCGAGCATCGCGGCCGCTCCCGTGAGCACGATCGCCCTCGCGCGGGGCGCAAGGAACTGGGCTGAGACCAGCGCAATGGCCGCACCCGCGACGCAGGCGGCGACGAAGAGGACGCGGCCGCTGGACAGCTCGCCTTCGCCCTCGCTCTGGATGATCGCAATGTAGAGCGCGTCGACCGCGAGTGCGATTCCGGCGGCGCTGAGCGCCTGCCACCAGCCCGGTTGGGCCAGCCGACTGTCCACGCTCTAAGTGTAGGCCGGATACGAGCCGAACACACGTAGCTCGCGCGTGAGTCCCTGCACCTCGGCCAGCGTCTCCGTGACGATCGGATCGAGCGGATGCCCGGCGAGAACCGCGTCGAAGCGATAGCGCCACGGGGTCGAGGGAATCGGGCGCGAGACGAGCTGCACCAGATCCAGCGCGTGGCGGCCGAACGGCTCGATCGCCTTGTGCAAGGCGCCCGGCCTGTGATCCGTCGCGAAGGAAAACGCCGTTCGCCAGCTCTCGCCCTCGCGGTCGATGCGGGTGTACGGGGCGACCGAGACGAAGCGCGTGTACGCCTCCGGGTGGTCGCCGACGTCGCCCGCAATGACGGTGAGCCCGTACATATGGGCTGCGCGCTCGCTCGCGATCGCCGCTTCGGTGGGATCACCGTGGTCGGAGACCTCGGAGGCTGCGTCGGCGGTCGTGGCGGCGGCGATGGCGGTCGTCCACGGCATCGCCGCGAGCAGGCGGCGGCACTGGTCGAGCGCTGCGGGATGCGAGCGCACGATCTTGATCTCCTCGAGGGGGACGTCCTTCGGGCCGACCAGGCAGTGCCGGATCGGCAGGACGGTCTCCCCCGTGATCGAGAGCGGCGACACGTAGAGGAGGTCGTGCGTCTCGTTGACCGGCCCGGTCAGCGAGCTCTCGATCGGCAGGACGCCGAACGCGACATCGCCCTCCGCGGTTGCCTCCACCACGGCGGTGAAGCTGGGCAGCGGCACGAGCTCGGTCCCGGCAGGGAAGAGGTTGTCGCAGGCCGCCGCGCTGTGAGCGCCGTCACGGCCCGGATAGGCGACGTTCACTCCCATGGCTGAATCTAAGCGGAATTAGGAGCGAAGTTCCGCCGGCAGGCGGAAAACGACGTCCTCGCGCGTGATCTCGACCTCTTCGCGCTCGCCGAAGCCGAGCTCCGCGAGCCTGGCGACCACGCGGTCGACGAGCACGTCCGGAGAGGAGGCGCCGGCGGTCAGACCGACGGTCTCGTGGCCCACCAGCCACGACGGATCGAGGTCGGTCTCGTCGTCGATGAGGTAGGCGTCGGCGCCGCGGTCCCGGGCGACCTCCACCAGCCGGTTAGCGTTCGAGCTCGTGCGCGAGCCGACGACCAGCACGAGCGTGGCCTCATCGCAGATGCGCTTGACGGCGTCCTGGCGATTCTGTGTCGCGTAGCAGATGTCGGCCGAAGGCGGCCCCACGAGATCCGGGAAGCGCTCGCGCAGCGTGTCGACGACATCCGCTGTGTCGTCCAGCGAGAGCGTGGTCTGGGTGATGTAGGCGACCTGCGCACCCTCCTCGACCTCGAGATTGCGTGCGTCCTCGGGAGTCTCGACGAGCACGATGGACTCCGGAGCCTCCCCCATGGTGCCCTCGACCTCGACGTGGCCGGCGTGGCCGACGAGCGCGATCTTGAGCCCGCGGCCCGCGTAGCGGCGCGCCTCGGCGTGCACCTTGGAGACGAGCGGGCAGACGGCGTCCACGACCTGCAGCCCCCGCTCCGCGCACTTTTCGTAGACGCTGGGCGCGACGCCGTGCGCCGAGAGGACGATGAGCTCGCCCTCGGGCACCTCGTCCTCGGACTCGACGAACACGGCTCCGCGTGCCTCGAGGTCGCGCACGACATGGACGTTGTGGACGATCTCGTGGCGCACGTAGACGGGCGGGCCGTGCTGCTCGAGCAGCTTCTCGACGATGTCGATGGCGCGCACGACTCCCGCGCAGAAGCTTCTCGGCGCCGCCACGAGAACGCGCTTGCTCATGCGAGCTTCTCCGCAGCGCGCGCCAGCGCGGAGGTGGCCTTGCGCGCATTGCGCGCGGTACGGATCGATCGCACAGGCTCGGTGACGAACGCTGTCGCCACTACCTTCCAGTCGGTGCCGCCGTCCGCCTTGCCGGCGCAGACAAGCCGGCCCACGGGCCGGTCGCCGGAATCCGAGACCGCGCGGACGACCCCGGCCAACCGGCCGGTCGAGGCCAGCACGCCGCTTTCCATGTCGACGACCGAGGCGCCGCTTCGCTTCGCCAGGTCGCGGCGCGCCTCGGGCTCGTTGGCCACCGAATCGGACGCACACACGACCGCCTGCTCGGCGCCCTCCACGGCGAGCGCCGGCCCGTCCCAGAGCGTACGGCCGTCGGCGTCCACGACCCGGGTCGCCGTGACGAGCGTGCCGGGGCGGAATCCCGGCTCGAGCCCGCCCGCGAAGCCGAAGGAGACGAGCCGCCCGTCGGGAAGCGGCAGGCCGGCGCCGAGACCGACGAGCGCGGTCTTTGCACCCGCCTTGCGAGCCGCCTTCTCCTCCACTCTCAGCGCGCAGGCGAGGGTCAGCGCAGTGTCCACGCGAGACTCCGCACCGTTTCCTTGACGCTCGAGGTCGTCGCGATCGTCGCCGACGGCTCGAAGCCGGAGTGGATGCCGCAGTGCTCGCAGCGGTGGTCGTTCCCCGGCCCGTAGCGCTCCCACTCGATCCCGTCGATGAGTGCCTCGTAGGTCGGGAAGATGCCGTCCGTCAGGAGGTAGCACGGGCCCTTCCACCCGTAGGGATTGCGGGTCACGGAGCCCCAGGGAGCGCACGGAAGCTTGCGGTCGCCTGTGAGGAAGTCCTGGTAGACCGGGCTCGCCAGCCACTTGTAGCCGTTCTTGCGCACGCCGTCTCGGATCGTGCGGAACTTCTCCTCGTGCTCGGCGCGCGTCATGGTCAGCGCGGGGTCGATCTGCGAGTACTGGTAGCCCGGCGCGACGAGCATCCCGTCGATGCCGACCTCCTCGGTGAGGAAGCGCATCATCTCGAGCACGTCGTTCACATCCGTCTCCTTGAAGGTGGTCGTGTTCGTCGTCACCCGGAAGCCGGCCTCGCGAGCCTCGCGGATGGCGGCGACCGCGATCTCCCAGAGCCCGGGGTAGTCGCAGATGTAGTCGTGGATCTCCTGCATGCCGTCGAGATGCACGACGAACGTGAGGCGGGGGTTCGGCTCGAACTTGGCGAGCATGTCCGAGAGGCGCAGGGCGTTCGTGCAGAGCTGGATGTTCCGCTTCATCTCGAGGAAGCCGCCGACGACGTCCTCGATGCCCTTGAAGATCAGCGGCTCGCCGCCGCAGATGGAGATGACCGGAGCCGGGCATTCGACCGCCGCCTGCAGGCACTCTTCCACGGTCAGCCGGGCCTTGTTCGACTCGTACTCGCGGATCTTGCCGCAGCCGATGCAGGCGATATTGCAGCCCAGGGTCGGCTCGAGCATGATCACGAGCGGATAGCGGTCGTTCTTCTTCTGCGAGGCGACGTAGCGCCCGATCTGGACGGTGCTGCGAAGCGGAAACTTCATGAGCCTCCCTTCCGTTTCAGCGCTTCGGCCGTGGCGCGGGCCAGAGCCGGCTCCACTGGGCCTGGTTCGTATCCGAGTCTACTCCGAGCCTTCTGCGAGGAGAAATACATCGGTATGCGCGCGAGCTTGACCTCGTCTGCGTTCGCGAATCCCGCCTTCGCCGCTGCTACAGCGACAGGATACGGCACGCGCAGCCGCGGCCGTTCCCTGCCCGCGAGGTCGGCGATGACCGCGAAAAGCTCTCCCAGAGGCAGGTTCACGCCGCCGAGGAGGTAGCGCTCCCCCGGCTCGCCGTGCTCCAGCGCGAGGGCGTGCCCGCGGGCCACGTCGCGCACGTCCACGACGTTCAACCCGGTCGTCGCGACGAAGCCGCGGATCCGGCCCGTGGCGACGTCTTCGATCATCTGCCCGGTCGGCGTCGGCTTCGAGTCCCCCTCGCCAACCGGGGTGGTCGGATTGACGACCACGGCTCCGGCGGCGAGCGCGAGCCGCTCCGACTCGACCTTCGTGCGCTTGTAGGGAACGGAGAGCTCCCACTCTGGGGGCTCGTCGTCTTCGGTGGCGATCGTCCCGGGGACAGGGCCGCAGGTTCCGGCCGTGCTCGTGAAGAGGAACCGCCGCACCCCCCTGGCCCTCGCGGAGGCGAGAATCGTCCTCGTCCCCCCGACGTTCACGCGCTCGAAGTCGGCGACCGGCGCGGAGTAGCTGTAGAGCGCTGCCACGTGAACGACGGCCTCGCAGCCGTCGAGCACGCGCTCAAGACCTGCGGTGTCGAGCAGATCGATGCGTTCATCGCGCACCTCGGCACCCTGCTCGCGCAGCTCGCGCGCGACGTGGCTCCCGACGAAGCCCGTCGCGCCTGACACGTAGACCTTCAAGCGCGGGCGGCTTTGAGGCGGCCGAGCGCCATCACCGGCCAGTAGGTGCGATACAGGTGGTAGTTGATGAGGAAGTGGCGCGGGAACCCCGTGCCCGTGAAGTACGGCTCGTCCCAGTCGCCGTCCTCGCGCTGGTTCTCGGCGAGCCAGGCCGCGGCACGCGCTGCCGCGTCGGAATGCGCCTCTCCGGCTGCGATGAGCCCGAGAAGGGCCCAGGCGGTCTGCGAAGGGGTGGCCTCGCCGCGCCCGTGCCAGCGCTCGCCCTCCTCGCCCACGTCGTAGGAGCGGCAGTCCTCGCCGAAGCCGCCGTCCTCCTGTTGGACGGACTCGAGCCAGGCGACCGCTCGGCGCATCGCCGGGTGGTCGTGCGGGAGGCCCGCGGCCTCGAGGGCCGGAAGAGCAGCGCCCGTGCCATAGACGTAGTTCACGCCCCAGCGCCCGAACCACGAGCCGTTCGGCTCCTGCTTGGCCAGCAGGTAGTCGACGCCGCGTCGCACTGAATCCTCGTACCCGGGCTCCTTCGCGAGCAGCTCGACTGCGTGGCCGGAGACGTCGACGCTCGGCGGGTCGATAATCGCGCCGAAGTCGACGAAGGGGATCTCGTAGAGCCAGTAGGCGTCGTTGTCCTTGTCGAATGCACCCCACCCTCCGCTTCGGGACTGCATCGCCTCGATCCAGCTGCAGGCGCGCGTCACGGAGGGGCGGCCCAGCCCGATCTCGTTCAGCGCGATGCCGACGACCGCCGCGTCGTCGATGTCCGGGTAGAGGTCGTTGTCGTGCTCGAAGGCCCAGCCGCCGGGCTCGACGCCCGGGAGCCGGACCGCCCAGTCGCCGCGGCCGCGGACCTCTTCCCGCAGGAGCCACTCGCCCGCCTTCTGCACCGCGGGCTCGTCGGCCGGCATCCCCGCGGCGCGGAGCGCGACGACGGCGAGGCAGGTGTCCCAGACTGGGGACTGGCAGGCCTCGGGGCGAAGTCGGTCGCCGTCGTCGACCATGAACCTCCTCCAGCCCTCGATGCCGCGGCGCAGATACGGCGACTCCGGGCCGTGCCCGCGGCAGGCGAAGGCGATCAGCGACCACACCCACGGAGGCTGAATGCCGCCCCAGGAGCCGTCGAGCTCCTGGCGGTCGACCAGCCACCGCTCCGCGTAGGCGAGCGCGCGCGCGCGTCCGGGCTGGACGGCCTGGCCGTTGTACCAGCGGATCGCGGAGTCGAGCAGGTTCCAGGCCGTCTGCGGCCGCTCCACCGGCCCGAGGTCGATCTCGCGAGCGAGCCGCGCCTCCGGCAGGCGGCGCACCGGCCGGTAGTGCATGACGATCGAGAGCGCGACGAGCGTCTGCCGCGCCCAGCAGCCGAAGCTGTAGACGGAGAGCGGAAGCTCGGGTCTCAGGAGCACGAGCTCGGGGGGTATCGCCTGAATCTCCTCCCAGGGCCAGAGGCCGAAGAGAGCGAGCCACATCCGCGTGAACACGCGGGAGGAGCCGATGCCGCCGCGCTCCTCGATGTAGCTGCGCGCGGCGGCGAGCCGTTCGTCGTCGGCGGCCAGGCCGGCCATGCGCAGGGCGGTGTAGGCCTCGACGGTTGCGTCGAGGTCAGGCTCGCCGCCCCAATAGATGGCCCATGTTCCGTCGGCGCGGCGGCGGGCGAGCAGCTCGTTGGCGCAGCGCCGAACGGTGTCCTCGTCGGCGATGCGGAGGAACTCGTGCCAGAAGATGTGCTGCGCCGTCATGGTCACGTTGGACTCGAGCTCGGCGACCCAGCAGCCCTCCTCCTGCTGCAGCGAGAGCAGCCGCTGCACCCCCGCATCGAGGGCGCGCTCGAGGTCGGTGCCGACGGTCGTGCTCATGCGGTCACTTTCTCACGAACCGAGGCGGCCAGCACACTCGCGGCCTCCCGGCCGCTCCGGATCGCGCTCTCCATCGTTGCGGGCCACCCCGTGTCGGTCCAGGCGCCCGCCCGGACGACGTTCGGCCTGCTGGTTGCCGCGCCCGGCCGGAGCCGGGCCGTGCCCGGGCGGGGAGCGAAGGTCGCAGCCGGTTCCCGGCTCACGCGCGACCAGAGAAGCTCGGCAACGCCGAGCCTCTCAGTCACCTGCTCGGCGATGCGGTCGATCAGGTCGCGGCCGCGGAGCTCCAGGAGCTCCGGCGCGCCGCTCGAGACGACCGTGATGTACTGGCCGCGCTCGGGCTCGTGGCCCGTGAGCGCACCGCGGTCGAAGAGCCAGTGCGCATCGCTGCCGAGGAGGGCCGCCAGGGGCGGTTCCATGATCCGGCGGTCGAAAAGCAAATGGACGCTCACGATCGGCGAGTCCTCGAGCCCGGGCTCCGGCTCGCCGAGAATGCGCGCGCTCTCCGCGGGCGGTAGGGCGACGACGATCCCGTCCGCATCGAGCTCGTCGAGCGAGGCGACCCGAACGCCGAGGGAGATCTCGGCGCCTCGCCGCTCGAGCTCGGCACCTGCGGCCTCCCCGTGCAGCTCGCCGAGCGGCGCCGTCGGGAGGAGCAGGTCGCTGGCCCCGCCGCCCGCAAGCAGCGCCGTCTGCACCGTGAAGATTCCGGGCGCGGCGCTCACCTCGTCGGTACCGAGGTTCAGCGCAGGTCGAATGAAGACGTCCCAGAAGCGATCGACTCCAGCCTGCGACTGGCCGAGCGTGCGCAGGAGCGACCCGAAAGTCTCATCGTCGTGCCCGGCCGAGTCGAGCTTCGCGAGCCTGCGCGCGACACGCCCGGTCGCGAGGCGCTCGCCTAGCCCGATGTGGCTGTAGCGCAGAAGGCCGACGAGCCCCGGACGGATGGTCGCCACGCTGCCGTCCTCGGCGACCACCGGCAGCCCGAGGCGCACCCGGCGGAGCGACGCGGCCCGGCCGATCTCCCCCACGAACCCCAGGTAGGCCGTGCAGCAGCCCAGAGCGACGTGCTGGCCGTTGTCGGGGGGCGGGCTGGGGTCGCCCTCCCGCTCCGGGAGGGTCTGCACCGCTCCCCCAAGCGTCGGCCTTGCCTCGAAGAGGTGCACGTCGTGGCCCTGCTTCGTAAGCTCCAGAGCCGCCGCGAGCCCGGCGAGCCCACCGCCGACGACGGCCGCCCTCACAGCGCCACGACCGCCCTCATCTTCTCGACCGCGGAGAGGTGCGGCGGCTCGCCGAAGACGTCGTAGCCGCGGCCGCGCATCTGGATGAGAAGGCCGCGGTAGATCCCGGCGAAGCTCCGCACACAGAGAGCGCTACGCCGGTCGAGGAGCGGGAGCAGCTCGAGCCCTTTGCGCATGAGGGCATCCGCACGCACGGCCTGGTGCTCCATGAGCGGGCGCCAGGCGGCTCCCGGCCGTCCGGAGGCGATCTCGTCTTCGCTGACGCCGAAGCGGCTGAGCTCGTCCTGCGGGAGGTACACGCGGCCGAGCGACCAGTCCTCCGCGACGTCTCGCATGATGTTGATCTGCTGCAGGGCGAGGCCGAGCGTCTGCGCACGAGGTCTGGCCGCCTCCCAGCTCGACGGCTCGTAGACGGCGGCGCACGCCACTCCGACCGCGCCGGCCACGCGGCGGCAGTACTCGCGCAGCTCGTCCCAGGACGCGTACCGGTTCCGGTCGCAGTCCATGAGCGCACCGTCCACGAGGTCGACGAGCGCGTCACGGGGAATCGGGTACTTGTTCATCGCATCCGCGAGGGCGACGAGGACGGCGTCCCCATCGTGCGAGTTAGGGAGAGCTTCGACGGCGGCCCGCCACGACTCGAGCTCCGCGCGCGCCGGCTGCTCCTGGTCGGCCAGATCGTCCACCTGGCGGGCGAACGCGTAGAGGGCGGCGATCGCCCGCCGCTTCGGGCCCGGGAGGACGCGGATCCCCCAGCCGAAGTTGCTCGCGGTCGCGCGGGTGATCCGATCGGTCTCCGCGTAGGCCTCGGCCGCGTTCACCGGCGGAGCAGCTCCAGGGCGGCGAGCCGCGCGAACGTCCATTTCGTCGGAGCAGGGCGGCTCGTGAAGACGTCCCATCCTGCGCGTTCGAGAGCGTCGAGGGCCGCCAGGCCGCCGCGCGCGTACAGGGCCACCGACATCCCTGGGCGGCCGCCGAGCTCCCTGGCGAGGGGAAGCCCGGCCTCGAGCAGGCTGCGGGCCCGGTCGCCTTCGTAGCGAAGGAGCGTGAGGATTTCACTTGTCAGCGGCCCGGCGAGATCCTCGTCCACGACGCCGAACCGCTCCATGTCGTTCTGAGGAAGGTAGACGCGGCCGAGCGCGAGGTCGCGCGGCGGATCCTGCAGGAAGTTGACGAGCTGGAGACCGGTACAGATGGAGTCGCTCATCCGCAGGAGCTCCTCGTCGCCGCTGCGCCCGTAGACGCCGAGGACGAGCCGGCCCACGGGGTCGGCCGAGCACGTGCAGTACTCCTTCACTTCCTCCCAGTTCGCGTAGCGCGACTTGCGTTGGTCGATCCGGTTCGCCTCGATCAGGCGCCGGAACGGGTCGAGTGGGAGCGAGCACTGGGCGATCGTCTCGTGTAGGCGCCGCATGATCTCCGTGCGCGGCGGCCCGTCGAGCTCACGCTCGAGCTCGTCCAGGAGCACCAGGCGGTCTCCCTCGGCCTCGTCTCCGAGATTGTCGACGAGCCGTGCGAACCCGTAGATCGCCCGTAGATGCGGCCGCGCACCGCGGGGGGCAAGCACCGAGACAACCGGGAAATTTTCTTCGCCGGCGCGAGCGGCGATGCGCTCTGCCGCCAGCTCCGGCGCTTCGAGAAGACTCCTCGCGGGCATGGCCCTCCATAGTATGGAGCGCCGCAGCCTCGGAAAAACGGGGGTCGAGGTTCCCGTGATCGGGCTCGGCACCTGGCTGACCTTCGACCTCGGGCCTGACCGCCAGGTCATCGCCGACGACGTGGTCGAGACCGCCTTTGCAAGCGGGACGCGCCTGTTCGACTCCTCGCCGATGTACGGCCGCGCCCAGCAGGTGCTCGGGCAGGCTGTCGACGGCCGCCGGGACGACGTCTTCATCGCCTCGAAGATCTGGACTCCGTCACAGGAGCAGGGGCGCTTCCAGCTGGAGGCGCAACTCGGCTACTTCGGCGGCCGCGTCGACCTCGAGCAGGTGCACAACCTCGTCGCCTGGGAGCAGCATCTCGCCTGGCTCGAGCATGAACGCGAGGAGAACCGGGTTCGCTTCCTCGGGGCGACGCACTACCAGAGCGCCGCTTTCGACGAGCTCGAGAACGTGATGCGGAGCGGCCGGATCGACGCGATCCAGGTGCCGTACAACCCCCATGAACGCGACGTCGAGCGCCGCATCCTCCCGCTCGCGGAGGAGCTCGGCCTCGGCGTCATCGTCATGCGCCCGTTCGCCGAAGGAGGCCTCTTGCCCGGGTTCGGCCCCGATCGGCTCGAGCGCATCGGGGTCTCCACGTGGGCCGAGGCTCTCCTGAAGTGGATCCTCTCCGACCGGCGCGTCACCTGCGTGATCCCGGCGACCGCCGACCCCGCGCATGCGGCCGAGAACGCGGCCGCAGGCGAGCCGCCCTGGCTGGACGACGACCAGCGGAGGATGGTAGAAGAGCTCGCAGGTTGATCGAGGAGTGGACCAGCGAGCAGCGCGAGGCGTTCGACCGCGATGGGTTTCTCATCGTGGAGGAAGGCTTCATCGATGACGAGACCGTCGAGCTCCTCCGCGAGCGCTTCGACCGCCTGTTCGCAGGCGACTACGTCACCGGGATCCGCCCCGACGAGGTGAACTGGGTCGCGGGGCGCGACCCCGATGACCGCACGCGCCAGATTTGCAACGGGTGGAAAGCCGACCCCGAGATCGCCCAGCAGGTGCTCTCAGAGCGGACGGGGCGGCTGGCCTCGGAGCTCATGGGCTGGGACGGCGTGCGCATCCTGCAGGACAACTGCATCTGGAAGCCGCCTGCCACGAAGTCGCTCGGCATGCACCAGGACGGGAGCTATCTGGACTACCTCGTCCCGCCCGAGATGATCACCTGCTGGATCGCCCTGGACGACACCTCCGCCGAGGCGGGCACGATCACCTACGCGGCGGGCTCGCACCACTGGCCGCGCTCGCCGAAGAATCGCGGCGAGTTCCACGCTCCTCCGGACTGGCTCGCCCCACTGGAGCGGGCGCTACCCCAAGGCGAGGACCTCAGGCTCGTCCCGATCCAGGTCAAGGCGGGCGGGGCTTCGTTCCACCACTACAACACCTTCCACGGCTCCGGCCCGAACACCGCCACCGTCCATCGCCGGGCGGTGATCTCGCATCTCATTCCGGCGCACACAGAGTTTCACCCGGTGAACGCCGATCCCGTCTACTCGCGCTACCGGCGCGTGGGCGACACGGCCATGGACGAGTCCTACTTCCCCGTCACGTGGGCGCGCGGCGGCGGCCGCTCAGCCTGGCTCGACACCGAGCTCGCGCAGGACCTCGGCGGTGTGCTCGCCGAGCCCGGGCACGGCTCCTAGGCCCGGACGCTCTCCCCCGACCAGGAAGGGATTGCCGACCGTGGGGATCGGCCCGGCGGGCGAGTCCACGTCGACGATGAGCCGGTTGTGGGCGAGCTGCGGGTGCTCCATCACCTCCGGGATCGCGTTCACGGCTCCGCACGGGATCCGGGCAGCTTGGAGCCGCTCGAGCCACTCCTCGGCGCCGCGCGCCCCGAACGACCGCACCAGCTCGGGCTCGAGCTCCTCCCGGTGCGCGACCCGTGACTCGTTGCTCCCGAAGCGCTCGTCCGCGTGGAGGTCCGGCCGGTCGACGACCTCGAGAGCGAAGGCCCGCCAGTGCTCGTCCGACAGGACGGCAAAGCCGAACAGGCGGCCGTCGCCGGCGGGGAACGGGCCGTAGGGGCAGAAGTGCGGGTGGCGCATGCCCGTCCTGGGCGGCACCTCGTGGCGGTGCCACCACTGATGCGGGAAGTACCCGAGCCAGTCGACCATCGTGTCGAAGAGCGAAACCGAGACCCGCTCGCCCTCGCCGGTCCGCGCCCGGCGGGCGAGCGCGGCCGCCGTGGCGACCGCTGCGTAGCTCCCCGCACCCACGTCGCAGATCGAGACGCCGACACGCGCCGGCTCCTCGGGAGTGCCAGTTATCGAGATGAGGCCGGTCTCACCCTGGACGACGAGGTCGTAGGCGTTGCGGTCGGCGTACGGGCCGTCCTGCCCGTACCCCGAGATCTCCGTGTAGACGATGTCGGAGCGGAGCGCCCGCACCGCGGCCTCGTCGACCCCGTGCTCCGCCGCCCAGCCCGGCGTGAAGTTCTGCAGGAAGACGTCGCTCGCCCGGATGAGCGCCTCGAGCGCAGGCCGCGAGGAGTCGTCCTTCAGGTCGAGCGCGACGCTGCGCTTTCCCCGGTTCATCCAGACGAAGCCGCTCGACTCGCCCTGCGCGACGGAGTCCCACCCGCGCGTGACGTCTCCGACTCCCGGTCGCTCGATCTTGACGACGTCTGCGCCGAGATCGGCAAGCAGGCGGGAACAAAGTGGGCCTGCCAGACCGTTTTCGCAGGCGACGACGCGGATACCCGTCAGGAGGGGCACGCGCGTACCGTATTGCTCCGGCGACGAGCATCGAAGTCGAAACCGTCAGGAGGACGCATGGCTGAACTCACCGACAAGGCACAGAAGCTGTTCGAAGGCCCGAACCTGCTCTTCGTGGCGACGGTCAACCAGGACGGCTCTCCGCAGGTCACGCCCGTTTGGACACACGTGCAGGACGGCTACGTCACCTTCAACACGGCCAAAGGCCGCGTGAAAGAACGCAACATGCGCAGGGACCCGCGGATCGGGCTCTCGATCACGGACCGGGAGGACCCAATGGAGAAGGTCGACATCGCCGGCCGCGTGGTCGAGATGATCGAGGGCGACGAGGCGGAGGCGCAGATCGACGATCTCTCCGAGAAGTACATCGGCCAGCGCCCATACCCGTGGCGCCGGGGCGAGGAGCGCATCAAGGTCGTGGTCGAGCCCGTCCGCGTCCACGAGATGTGAGCCTGCTCTACCTGACTCGCGACGAGGTCTCGCGCCTCCTCCCCCCGGTTCCCGAGCAGCTCGATCTCGTCGAAGAAACGTATCGCGCAGTCGGCGCGGGGCGCGTCGAGCTTCCGCCCAAGCCGGGGATCCATCCTCGGCCCGACTCCTTCATCCACGCCATGCCGGCCTACCTGCGTGACGACGACGTCGCCGCGCTCAAGTGGGTGGCCGGTTACCCGGGAAACAAGGAGCGCGGCCTCCCCTACATCACCGGGCTCATCGTGCTGAACGACCCGGAGACCGGCGTACCGGCCGCGATCATGGACGGCGCCGAGATCACCGCGGCCCGCACGGCGGCGGCCAGCGGCGTCTGCATCCGGCGCTTCGCCCCCGAAGGCTGGAGCCGCGCGGCGGTCCTCGGCGCCGGCGAGCAGGGGCGTTTCCACGCCGAGGTGCTTCGGCAGCTGAATCCGGAGGTCACGATTCGCGGCTGGGATCCGCACCCCGAGCGCATCCCGTCCCTCGGGGACAACGTCGAGGAGGCGCCGGGCCCTCGCGAAGCCGTGCAGGCAGCCGAAGTGGTGGTGACCGCGGGGCCCATCGTCGAGAACCCCGAGTCGCCTCTGACCGCGGACTGGCTCGAAGAGAGCTCGCTCGGGCTCCCGATCGACTTCGACTTCTATTTCAGCGCCGACGCGGTCGAGTCGGCAGAGCTCTTTCTCGTCGACGACGTGGGGCAGTTCGAGTACTACCGCTCACTCGGGCACTTCCAGGGCTGGCCGGAGCCGGCAGAGAGCGTGGGCGAAACGCTCGCCCGCGACGGCGCGCCCGCCCGCGTCGTCTGCTGCAACCTCGGCATCGGGGCGCTCGACGCGGCGTTCGCAGCACGCGTGCTTGCACGCGCCCGCGAGCATGGCACCGGCACCGAGCTCCCGCTCTAGCCGCGGATGCGCGCGCCGT
>JAICVP010000010.1 GCA_025935275.1 Thermoleophilia bacterium | reverse complement strand
GTCTCGAGCTCGACCTCGCCGAGCGAGATATCCAGGACCTCGGCGATGCGCTCCGAGAGCTCAGGATTGGAGCGCCCCGAGAAGAGCATGAGCTTGCCGGACGGACCGCGCTCGATCCAGCGCCCGCGCTCTCCGCTGGCCTGTGGAACGGGAACCTCGGGGACTTCGAGGCCCGGCAGCCTGGTCAGCTCAGTCGTTCCGCTTTCCACTGTTGCCTTCCTGGTCGATCCACCCCGCGACGGTACTCGAAGCATCGCGGTCAACCTCCACTCGCGCAACTGGAACATTCTCCCTGCAGCGCTGGACGTACCCCACGGTCACGCTTCGGCACCGCGCCGGCGCAGGACGGCCTCGGCCTCCGCCAGCTCCTCCGGCGTGTTGACGCCGAGACCCATCGCGGCCACAGGGGCACAATAGACGGCAGCGACGCGTCCGGCCTCCACGAGGTTCAGCACGGCGTCGGTCAGGTAGAGCTCACCCTGGGCGTTGGCAGGGTCGAGCGCCTCGAGCGCGGGCCAGAGGTCGGCTGCGCGAAAGACGTAGATCGACGTGTTGAGCTCGCGGATGGCGAGCTCCTCCGGCGACGCGTCCTTTTCCTCGACGATGGCGCGGAGAGCGCCGCTCTCGTCCCGGATGATGCGGCCGTACGGAAGCGGCTCGTCCGGCTCGATCGAGAGGACCGTGACGGAGGCGTCAGCTTTGCGGTGCTCGTCCAGCAGCGCCTCGAGGAGCTCGGTGGTGAGAAGGGGAGCGGCGCCGTCGAGGACGAAGACGTCCCCGTCGAAACCGGAGAGCGCGGGGTGGGCCGCAGCCACGGCGTCGCCGGTGCCCTTCGGCTCCTCTTGAACGGCAAGCGTGGCGCCTGCGGGCAGCGTGCCGTCGAGCTCGTCCTTCGTCCGCGGCGAGCAGACGACGACGAGCGGGTCGGGGCCGAGCGGCAGGACCGGTGCGATCGACCAATCGAGCAGCCGCCGTCCGAGGAGCGGGTGTAGATGCTTGGGGCGGTCGGAGCGCATGCGCGTTCCGAGTCCTGCAGCCATCACGACCGCGGCGAGCGAAGAGGTCATGGGTTCGAGGTTATGGCTGGGGCGGGAGGATTCGAACCTCCGGTCACGGGACCAAAACCCGCTGCCTTACCGCTTGGCTACGCCCCACCGGATCGCGACTCACTCTACTTTCGGTCAAGGAGGAGCGCCGCCAGCAGGAAGACAGCGAGGCCGACCAGCACGACGAGGGCGACCACCTTGACGAGGACCCAGAGCACGGGGACGAGCACTGCCAGCAGCTGGGAGACCGCCGCGATCCAGGTCGCCTCGTAGATGACGCCGGGCCATCGTCGCCCGAGGAACCAGTAGGCCGCGAGTGCGACAACCGCGGTGATGATTACGTAGCGCCAGCCGTGGTCGCTGAAGAGGACGAGCAGGCTCTCGACGAACGCGATCAGGAGCGCAACGCGGAGCCGTCGCTCCCGCAACCAGCGGGCCGATGCGCTCTCGCCGTGCTCGATCGTCCGTGGCTCGTCCATGGCGGCGCGACGCTACCAGACGGGCGCCACCACCCAGGTCCGCGCCTGGACGCGCAGTCCGCGGGCGGCGCGCTTGGCATCGGCGAGGTGGTGGAAGAGCCCGTAGACGGCCGGGCCGGCGCCGCTCACGTCGGCGCGGAAGGCTCCGTCGTCGAGGAGGTCAGCGAGGAGCTTCGGCTTGCCCGCCGCCTCGGCGAGGTCGTTCGGCGGGAAGGCGGCGAAGTCGCGTGGGCGGCGAACCGCGCCGAGCGCGTCGGCCAGCGCCGCGCGCCGTTCTTCGAACGCCGCCGCCCCGTTCATGGCGTCGAAACGAGCGTAGACGTCGGCGGTCGAGCTCTTCGCCGCACGGCGCGGAAGAGCGACGACCACCCAGAAATCCTGCGGTAGCTCGAGGGCGGCGAGCCGCTCCCCCGCCCCCTCGGCCAGCTTCGGGCCGGGCTCGAGAAAGAACGGAACGTCCGCCCCGACCTCCGCTGCGACCTCCACGAGGCGCTCGGCCGGGAGTGGCTCGTCGAGCAGCGGATTGGCCAGGGAGAGCGCAGCAGCGGCGTCGGCGCTTCCTCCTCCAAGGCCGGCGGCGAGCGGGATGCGCTTGCGGATGGTGGCGCGCCAGTGGGGCTCGGTCCCTGCCGCCGCAGCGAGCCGCTCCAGCGCCGCCCGCACGATCTTGTCCTTCCGGAAGCCGTCGACCGCAAGGGTCTGCGCCGGCGCGACCTCGACCGCGTCGCAGATGTCGATGCGCTGCATGACTGTGACGAGCTCGTGCAGACCGTCCTCCCTGGTCGGCCCGACCAGCAGCGCCAGGTTGATCTTCGCAGCCGCCTGCAGGCGGATCATGGGAGGAGCTCCGCGAGCTCGAGGAACTGCGCCGGCGGAAGCGCCTCGGCTCGGACGTCCGGGCGCAGCCCGAGCTTCTCCAGCGCAGCGTCGGCCTCGGGCCTGCCGCCGCGAGCAAGCTCGAGCGAGTTGAGCAGCGTCTTGCGCCGGTGGGCGAATGCGCTCTGGACGATGTCCTTCAGGTGCGCGAACTCGGGCCCCCAGGCGCGGGTCCGCCGAAAGGCGACGAGCGCGGAGTCCACGTTCGGTGGCGGACGGAAGACCGTGCGGGCCACGGGATGGACGCCCGTGCGCTCCGCGGTGAGCTGGATGAGCACCGAGACGGCGCCGTAGCTCTTCGTCCCCGGCTTGGCGAAGAATCGGTCCGCGACCTCGCGCTGCACCATCACGCACCAGAGCTCGAGCGTGGGCAGCCCGTGGAGGCTTTCGGCGATCAGCGGTGTGGCGATCTGGTACGGCAGGTTGGCGACGAGCTTCCCGGGCGGCGGGTCGAGCGCTTCGAGCGGGAGCGTCAGAGCGTCGCCGAGCACGAGCTCCACGTTCTGGTGGCCCACGAGGCGCTCGCGCAGGTGCGGCTCGAGGCCGCGGTCGAGCTCCACCGCGTGGACGAGCCGCACGCGCTCGGCAAGGTAGGCGGTGAGCACGCCGAGACCCGCGCCGACTTCGAGCACGACATCGTCCGCGCCGAGGTGGGCGAGGCGGCCGGCCACCCCGAGAATGTTGTCGTCGACCAGGAAGTGCTGGCCGAGCTCGCGGTTCGCTGCGACGGGGAGCTTCACGGAAGCCCGAACGCCGCAGTTGCGTTGGCGTCGATCGCCCGCTCGAGCTCGTCCCGGTCTTGGCCCCTCGCCCCCGCGAGTGTGGCAAGCGTGTGGACGACGTTCGCCGGCTCGTTCCGCTGACCCCGCACCGGCTGCGGTGAGAGGTACGGACTGTCAGTCTCGGCCAGGATCCGATCTGCGGGTACGCGCGCCGCCGCCGTGCGGAGCTCCGTCGCCTTGGGGTAGGTCACGTTTCCCGCGAAGGAGACGTACCAGCCCCGCTCCAGAGCGGGGTCGAGCAGACGAAGCGATGAGAAGCAGTGCAGGACGACCCGCGCGCCCGGCGGGAGCGCGGTGAGCACGGCCAATGTTTCCTCCTCCGCCGCGCGGGTGTGGACGACGATCGGCCTGCCCGAGCCGATGGCCAGGTCCGCCTGCGCCCGAAAGAGATCGAGCTGGCGGTCATGCGGCGCGTAGTCCCGGAAATGGTCGAGCCCCGTCTCGCCGACCGCGACCGCCTTCGGGTGCTCGAGAAGCGACGCGAGCTCCTCGACCTCCGCGGAGCCGGCCGTGGCTGCCTCGTGCGGGTGGAGGCCGAGCGAGACGAAGACGCCGTCCTCCCCCTCCGCGAATGCCAGCATCGCGCGGCAGGAGTCGAGCGTCGTCCCGATCGTGATGATCCGCTCGACTCCCGCTTCACGGGCGCGCACGAGCGCGGCGGGCGCGTCGTCCAGAGCGTCGAGGTGCGCATGTGTGTCGATCACGGCGATTTCAGACTGCCGCGGGCGAATCGACGCGCGGGAAGAGCGGCTCGGCCGGTGCGATCCCCTCTGCAGCGCGGGTCTGACCCGACCGCGCGTGATCCCAGTCCAAGCCCGCGTCCTGGCCGAGCGCGTCGAGGATGCGCGATGTGGTCTCCGGCAGGAACGGCGCCAGAGTGATCGCGAGCACGCGCAATCCGTCGGCCAGATCGAAGAGGACCCGGTCGAGCTCGTCCGCCTTGGCCTCGTCCTTCGCCAGCTCCCACGGCGCGTTCTGCTCGACGTGCCGGTTCAGGGCGCGGACGACCTCCCAGATCTCGTCGAGCCCCCCGGTCAGGTCGTAGGCGTCCAGCCGCGCGACGACCCTCCCCCCGAGCGCGTCGAGCTCGCCAGCCAGCTCCGCGGAACCCTCGACCACCGGAAGCTTGCCGTCGCGGTAGCGGGCGACCATCGCCGTCGTACGCGACAGGAGGTTGCCGAGATCGTTACCGAGCTCGCGCTCGTAGCGCTCGTGCAGGCCGTCCACCGAGATGTTGCCGTCCTGCCCGAACGAGGCTGCGCGGAACAGGTAGTAGCGGACGGCGTCCACGCCGTAGACGTCGATGAGCTCGAGCGGGTCGATCACGTTGCCGACCGATTTCGACATCTTGCGGTCGTCCATCAGCAGGTAGCCATGGACGAACAGCTGCTTCGGCACGCTGATTCCTGCGCCCATCAGCAGCGCCGGCCAGATCACGCAGTGGAACTTGAGGATGTCCTTCGCCAGGAGGTGGTGAACCTCCGGCCAGAGGCGGTCGCGGAGGTCCTCGCCCTCACGAGCGAAGGCAAGCGCGCTCCAGTAGTTGATGAGCGCGTCGACCCAGACGTAGACGACCTGGTCGGGATCCCAGGGCACGGAGACGCCCCACCGCTGGGTGGCACGGCTCACGCTGATGTCGTCGAGCCCTTGCTCGATGAAGCTCCGCGCCTCGTTGGCCCGGAACTTGGGCAGGACGAAGTCCGAGCCCTCCTCGTACAGCGCGAGCAGCCTGTCCTGGTACGCGGATAGCCGGAAGAAGTAGTTCTTCTCCTCCACCCACTCCGGCGGGATCCCGTGCTGCGGGCAGTTCCCGTCCACGAGCTCCGACTCCGCATAGAAGGACTCGCAACGGCTGCAGTAGAGCCCGGCGTAGACGCCTTCGTAGATCTCGCCGGCGTCGTAGATCCGCTGCAGGAACTCCTGCACGAGCTGTTCGTGGCGCTCGTCGGTGGTGCGGATGAAGAAGTCGTTGGAGACGTTGATCCGCCGCGTCATCTCCATGAACGTGGCTGCGTTGCGGTCGACGAACTCCTTCGGCTCGAGCCCGGCTTCCTCCGCGACCCGCGCGATGTTCGAGCCGTGCTCGTCGGTGCCTGTGAGAAAGAAGGTCTCCTCCCCCCGCTGCCGGCGGTGGCGCGCGAGGATGTCCGCGGCGATCGTCGTGTAGGCATGCCCGACGTGCGGCGTCGCGTTGACGTAATAGATCGGTGTCGTGATGTAGAAGCTCACGCACGGCAATCATACGAACGACCCCGCGCGGTCCCGCAGCGGCCAATCGTGGTTAGAAACGGCAAAACGGGGGGACCTGTTGCTGGAAGTCGGCCGCGAACGAAAGGCAGAGCCACGTTGGGGTCGAACGGAGCACCAGAGCGCCCGAATGCGCGCTCCACGAGGGGGGCAACGAAGACGGGCATCATCCGCCACATCGACGATCTGGGCAGGATCGTGATTCCCATCGAGATCAGAAAGCGGTTCTCGCTCGGCGAGAAGGACCCGCTCGAGATCTCGGTGAAGGACGACGTGATCCTTCTCTCGAAGCCGCAGTCCGTCTGCGTCTTCTGCGGGCGCCGCAGCTCTCTCCAGGAGCACCGCGGACGAGCCGTCTGCCGCAACTGCGTGACCGAGCTCGCGTCGGCGGCGGGCTAACCGGGCGAGCACCACCCCGAGACCGAGCAGCGGCAAGGTCCAAAGGAGCGGGAAGGGCGCGGACGCAACAGGCGCGCCGGCGGCGTCCGGCACTCGGGCCTTCGTGGGACGCACGTCAGGAGCCTGCAAGACAGGATCCTCCAAGATATCCGGCACCCGCGCGACCGTCGCCGGGCCCGGTGCGCGCAGGCTTTCGCCCGAGTGCGGCTGCTGCATGGCGACCCGTGTGTGCCGGGCAACCCGAACCCTGGCGCGCGCGGCAGGCATGGGCTCTGGATCAGCCGCCGGCCGGGCGTCCGGCTGCTCGACGACGATGGGCGCGGGAGGGACGTGCTCGTGGTGCTCCGAGCGGGGGCCCGGGACAGGGACGGGATCGGGCTCTACCGGGGCGGGGTCGTCGGGAGCCGGAGCCGGCGGCGCTACAGGTAAGAGCCCGAGAGGATCGACGTATCCATCGGGCTCGTCCGCGTTGCGGATACCCAGATAGACATAAGGCTCCGCCCCGTCTCCGACCGAGCCGACCGCGTCTCCTTCTCCGACCTCGATTCCCTCGGTGACCGAGAAGGATCCGAGCCGCTGGAGGGTGACTGCGAAGCCGTCGGCGGTCCGGATGGTGATCGTCTTTCCGCCCGTAGGCACCGTGCCGGCAAAGCTGACCGTCCCGGGTGCCGGAGCGAGCACGGTCGTCCCCTCCGGCGCGCCGATGTCGATACCACGGTGCTGGCCGCCGGCGTAGGGATCGTCACCCAGGACGAAGGGTCGTAGCACCGGCCCGTCGACGGGCCAGGCCCAGGCGAGCGCGGGCTGCACGCCGACCTGGAGCGCGACGAGGACCGGAAGCAGCAAGGCAAGGCCTTTCATCGCCGCTCCTCCTCGTTGTCATGTTTGCGAACAGCAACAAGGTAGCGGGGTCGAGCCCCGTTGTCAAGTCAGGCTACAGTGACGCTTTGTAAAGCTTGTTGCGCGGAACCCCGGTGAGTCCGGAGATCAGATCCGCAGCCCGGCGACGAGGCAGGCCGGCCTCGACGAGCTCGACGACGGCGGCGAGCGCGTCCTGCTCCGCGACGGATCCCGTGTCGCCCGACGGCCCGAGCACGACCGTGATTTCGCCCTTCGGCGGCTCCGCAAACCGCGCCGCGACCTCCTCGGCCGGGCCGCGGACAACCTCTTCGAAGCGCTTCGTCAGCTCACGACAGACCGCGACCGGCCGCCCGGGATCGGCCCCGGCCAGCGAGCGCAGCGTGGCCGGCAGCCGCTTCGGCGACTCGAAGGCCACGATCGCCCCGTCCCAGGACGCGGCCTCCTCCCACAGCCGCTCCAGCGCCGCCCGCCCGCGCGGTAGATAGCCCACGAAGGAGTAGCGCTCGCCGACGAGCCCGCTGGCCACGAGAGCCGTCTCGACCGCGGAGGGCCCCGGGAGCACCGTGACCTCGAGCTCCCGCTCGATCGCCGCGCCGATCAGCCTCGCGCCCGGGTCGTTCACGCCGGGCAGCCCGGCGTCGCTCGCGAGCGCGATCCGCTCGCCGTGCGCCAGCCGCGGCAGCACCTCCTCGACGCGTTGCGCCTCGTTGTGCTGGTGATAGCTGAGGAGCTTCGCCCGGATCCCGTGGCGCTCCAGGAGCGTGCGCGTGCGGCGGGTGTCCTCGCAGAGGACGAGATCGGCCTCGCCGAGCTCGCGCAGAACGCGGAGCGTGACGTCCTCGAGGTTCCCGATCGGCGTCGCGCAGACGACGAGGGGCATCAGTGCCTCCGGTGCAGTGCCTCGAAGCCGACCAGGCCGGCGCCGATCAGCCCCGCTTCGACGCCGAGGAGGGCTGGGACGATCTTCACCTCGTCCCTCGCCGGCGAGAGTGCGCGCTCCGCCACGACCCGGCGTGCGGGCTCGAAGAGCAGGTCGCCTGCGCGGGAGAAGCCGCCTCCGATCACGACGAGCTCCGGGTTGAAGATGTTGACGAAGCTGGCGATGCCGACGCCGAGATGGAAGCCCACGTGGTCGAGCACGTCGCGGGCATCTCCGGGGCCGTGCGCTGCGAGCTCGACCGCGAGGTGCGCGTCCACCGTCTTGCCCTCGGCCGCCGCCCGCCCGAGGTCGCCTTCCGGATTTCGCTCCGCAGCCTCGCGCGCGTAGCCGTCCGCGGCCGTGCCGGAGGCCATTGCCTCGAGATGCCCCCGCCCGGGGCAATTCCCCTGACAGGGCGGTCCATGGAGGTCCAGCGTCATGTGTCCCAGCTCGGCAGCGGCCCCGATCGCGCCGCGGTAGAGCTCCCCGTCGAGGATCAGGCCGCCGCCGACCCCGGTGCCGAGCGTGAGCATGATCATGTGCCGGTAGCCGCGGCCGGCGCCGTAGCGGTGCTCCGCCACCGCGGCGGCGTTCGCGTCGTTCTCGATCGCGACGGGCACACCGAACCGCTCGTGGAGGCGATCGCGGAGCGGGACGTCCGACAGCGGGATGTTGACCGAGTCGATCGCCTCGCCCCGACGCTGGTCGATGGTCGAGGGGATGCCGATCCCGATTGCGCCGATGTCGTCTTCCAGGAGCCCCTGGACGGCTTCCTCCACCTGCACCAGGACTGCCTCTTCGCTGCTCACATCGGTCGGCGCGACGACGCGCCGCTCGACGACTCCCTGGTCGTCGACGACCCCGGAAAGCAGCTTCGTGCCCCCGAGGTCGAGCGCGATGACGCGGGGGGAAGCCATAGGCTCCGGCTACGATAGTCGGTCGCGTGGCGCCCAAGGACAAGCCGTACCGCATCTATCGCGGGGGGAGAGTAAAGGGCCCGATCCGGCCCGAGTCGCCGAAATCCGACCGCAAGGCGGATAGGGACAAGGCGAACGGACCCGACCCCCGCGCGTATCGCGGCCCGAAGCCCGCCCGAAGGAGGCGGCGCTGGGTCCGCCCTGTCGTCTGGACGCTCGTAGGCGTCCTCGTCCTCGCCCTCGTCTGGGCGGTGCTGGGCTTCCTGGCCTTCCGGAGCGGCGTCAAGGAGGCGAACAAGAAGCTCGACCCGCGCGCCGAGCGGGCGCTCACGCCGCAGGACGGCATCATGCTCTCGAACCCGAGCAACATCCTCGTGCTCGGCGCCGACAACGGCTCCAAGAGCCGGCAGGGCGACGTCGCGCGCTCGGACTCGATCATGATCGTCCACACGGATCCGGACGAGCACCGGATCGCCCTCCTCTCGATCCCGCGAGACCTGCGCGTCGACATCCCGGGCCACGGGGAGGACAAGATCAACGCGGCCTTTGCCTACGGTGGCGCCACACTCACCATCAAGACCGTGCAGAGCGTTACCGGCCTGCCCATCAACCACGTGGTCGTGGTCGACTTCGGCACCTTCGACGAGGTCATCGACGCCCTCGGAGGCGTCTCTATCGACGTCCCGAAACCGATCCTCTCCAACAAGTTCGAGTGCCCGCGCGCGACTCAGGCCGCCTGCGACCGCTGGAAGGGCTGGCGGTTCCAGAAGGGCGAACAGACGATGGACGGCAAGCACGCCTTGATCTATGCGCGGGTCCGCGAGAACCAGCTGAATCCGAACGAGTCCGACATCACCCGCGGCGAGCGGCAGCAGGCGGTCGTGTCCGCGATGGCGGACAAGATCGTGAGCTTCAGGGAGTACCTCAAGGCGCCCTTCAACGGCGACGACATCGTCAAACCGCTCGCGACCGACCTCTCCGCGGCGCAGATCCTCCAGCTCGGCTGGATCAAGTTCCGCACGCCCTCGAGCGGCAAGCTGAAGTGCCGCCTCGGCGGCACCGCCTCGAACCTCGGCGGGGTCGACTACATCGTCGGCACCGAGGAGAACGTATCGGTGATCGCGATGGTGACCGGGAAGAGCGCGCCGCAGCCTCCGAAGCCGGCCTCCGGCCCGTACGGGCCCGGCTGCATCGTCGGCGGCTAGCGAGTAGCGTCCCGCTCATGGAGCAAGACCAGACCGTTGTGCTCACCGTCGTCCCCGGCGAGACCGAGGCTGAGCTGCTCTGCGGCCTGCTCCGCGCCAACGGCATCGAGTGCGGCTACCGCGACACGGACGCGATCGACTCGCCGATCGAGGGCTTCATCCCCTCCGGCCCGCGCGAGGTCCTCGTCCACGAGGCCGACCTCGAGGCCGCGCGGGCGCTCCTGCCCGAGACCTAGGCCTCGGCGGTCTTCTTCTCGGGCTTCGAGTCGCTCTTCTTGTCGGACGAGTCCGACTTCTCCGACTTGTCCTGCTTGTCAGCCTTGTCGCCGTCACGCTTGCGGGAGCCACGGCCGTAGTCGGTGGTGTAGAACCCCGAGCCTTTGAAGTGGATCGCAGCGGGGTAGAGAACCTTCTCGAGCGGGGTCTCGCCGCAGATCTGGCACTCTGACGGAGGCGGATCCGTCATCCGCTGGAACAGCTCAAAGGTGTGCCCGTTTGGGCACCTGTATTCGTAGATCGGCATCGAAAGAAAGGCCCGGTTTGCGGGAGGAAATGCTACCAGGGGGGACGGCCGCTTCCGGCGCCCGCGCCGAGGCTGCGCCGCGGCCGTCGTGGCTCGGGCGCGCAGCTCTCTGGGCCCGCGAAGACTCGTACCGACTCGGGGTGGGCGTCATCTCGGCCGCGCTCGCGACGTTCCTCCTCTTCCAGATGACGGTCTGGCCCTCGCACGAGGACGAGACCCTGGTCTTCTTCGTCACCCAGCAGCCGATCGGTGACGTCTTCGCGACGGTCTTCGCCGAGAGGGGCGGGGCGCCGCTCCACTGGCTTCTCGCCTACCTCGCGGGCTCGATCTCCCCCAGCCTGACCGCGCTGCGGCTCGTCTCGGTGATCTTCGCGGTCGCGAGCATGCCCGTGATCGCCGCGCTCGTCGCGCGGCTCTCGGACAGGCGGACCGCCCTCGTCGCGACCGCGCTCGCCGCGGCGAGCTGGATCACGATCTACCACGGCATCTACGCGCGCATGTACAGCCTGTTCCTCTTCCTCAGCGCGCTCTCGTTCCTCACGCTGCTCCGCGCGGTCGGGACTCGCGACCCGAAGCGCTGGGCCGCGTGGATCGCGACCATGGTCCTTACCATCGCGACGCAGCCCTACGGCACCTTCGTGCTCGCCGCGCAGGCCGTGTACGTGCTCGCGCGAAGGTGGCGCCAGGAGTTTTCGCTTCGCCCCGCGGTGATCTCGTTCGCGCTCGTGGTCGTGCTCGTCGCACCGCTCTGGCTCATCTACCGCACGCTCGCGTCGCGCTTCGGCATCGGCGTCACCGGCGAGAGCGACTCGAAGCTCGGGTCACCCGCCGACGTCCTCGAGTACGTGTGGCACACCATCGGCGACTTCGGGGCCGGCTGGACTGCGGCGACGGCCGGCTTCGCCGCGCTCGCGGTGCTCGGCGCAGTCGTCCTCTTCCGCAGCCGGCCCTCGGCTGTGCTCCTGACCGCTGCCGTGCTGCTCGTGCCCACCCTCGCGCTCATGGTCACGCGGTCGCAATCGGCCGTGTTCCTCGAGAGCCGCCACCTGATCTTCGCGCTGCCGTTCTTCCAGATGCTCGTCGCGGCCGGGCTCCTGAAGCTCGCCGGCCTCGCCGGACGCGGCGAAGCCGGCGCCGTTCTCCTCGGAGTGACCGCACTCCTCGCCGTCGAGCTCGCCTGGGGCTGGCACAAGACCCCCTACATGTACGCGGGCGAGCCGGCCGCGCGCGAGCAGGCACGAGAGCAGGCCGCGCAGTGGCTCGCCGCGACGAGCCGGCCCGACGACGTGCTCTTCGGATACGAGCCGCTCTACCTGGACGCGCGCGAAGCGGGAGCCCCGTTCGGCTCGGTGATCGTGCAGCGGGCGGATCCCCGGCTCGCCGTCGAAAGCCTCGACGAGGCGCCGAAGCCGCTGGGCCGCGGCGTCTGGGTCTTCGACGCATCCGACCAGAGCGACCAGAGCCGCGTGCAGCTCACGATTCCGGAGAGCGCCCCCGGCCCGGTCTTCGAAGCGCGTGCCTGGGGCCCGTTCCTCGTCCTCAGGACGAAGGAGCCGGTGCGGGACGCGGAGGACTTCTTCCGCGATACAGCGGCGGTTCAGGTCGAAGGCCGCATCCTCGGCATCGGGGATTCGAGCATCAACCTGCAGACCGCGCTGGCCGCCCTCTCGCGGCTCGAGAACCGGTAACGGCCGTCTCCTCGCGCGCCTCGCGCTCGAGGGTCTCCGCGTAGCACGGGGCCTGCTCGAAGGCCGCCAGTCCCTCAGGCGTCTGGCGCTTCTCCGGGCGCCGGGGGACGCGCATCCGTCCGGCCGCCACGAGCCCGGCCGCGCTGCCCACGATTCCTCCGATGACGAAGGAGCGGATCCGTTTCGCGCGCTCACTCTCCACGGGCCGATTGTAGGCTCGCGCCGTGATCTGCACCCTCGGCGACCTCCTGCTCGACGTCGTCGTTCGCCTCGAGGGCCCCATCGCCGCGGACACAGACACCTACGGCCGCACGCGGGTGGGGCCGGGCGGGCAGGCGGCGAACGTCGCCGCCTGGACGGCTGCGCTCGGAGGGCGCACCCGCTTCATCGGCAAGAGGGCGAACGACTCGGCGGGCGCGATGCTCGCGGACGAGCTCCGACGCCGCGGGGTCGACCTGGCCGGGCCCGTCGAGGACGCCGGCACGGGCACCGTGGTCTCGGTCGCCACCCCCGACGGGCAGCGGACGATGTTGACGGACCGCGGGATCGCGCCCGAGCTCGCACCCGACGAGCTCGAGGCTTCCTGGCTCGACGGGTGCGAATGGCTGCACATCGCGGGCTACAGCCTGGTTCGCTCGCCGATCCGGGAAGCGGCGCTCGCCGCCGCTGCGCTCGCGCCGCGCGTGAGCGTCGATCTCTCCTCGACCGCTGCGATCGAGGCCGCGGGCGTCGACGACTTCCGCGCACTTCTCGACCGGATCCGCCCGCAGGTGGTCTTCGCAAACGCGGACGAGGCGGCGCTCGTCGGCGAGGTCGAGACCGAGACATTCGTCCTCAAGCGAGGAGCCGACGGCATCGTCATCTCCGGAGCCCGGTACGACGCGCGGCCGGCCGAGCTGGTCGACACGACGGGTGCCGGGGATGCCCTCGCCGCGGGCTTTCTCCTCGGCGGCCCGGAGCTCGGGCTCGACGCCGCAGCGCGCTGTGTGGCAACCATGGGGGCCTTCCCCCAATGACCGACCTCCTCCGCATCCACCCCGAGGTCCGCGCGGCGCTCGAGTCGCGCCGGCCGGTCGTCGCACTCGAGACGACCCTTGTCGCCCACGGCTTCCCCGGGGGAGTCGGCGGCGAAGTGGCCGCGGAAGCCGAACGGCGCGTGCGCGTGTCGTGGGCGGTGCCGGCAACGATCGGCGTCATCGACGGTCGCATCTGTGTCGGTCTCGAAGCCGGCGAGCTCGAGCGCTTCGCAACGTCACCGGATGCGCGCAAGGTCGGCCCACGCGACCTCGCGGCCTGCGCGATGGCGAAGGAGCTCGGCGCAACCACCGTTGGTGCGACGCTCGCCGTCTGCCGCGCGGCCGGGATCGGCTTCATGGGCACCGGCGGGATCGGCGGCGTGCACCGGGGCTGGGAGCACTCGCTGGACATCTCGGCCGACCTCGGCGAGCTGGGGCGAACAGAGGCGCTGGTCGTCGCGTCGGGCGCCAAGTCGATCCTCGACGTCAACGCGACCGCCGAGGTGCTCGAGACCCTCGGCGTGCCGGTGCTCGGCTGGCGCACGGAGGAGCTGCCGCTCTTCTACAAGGCCGACGGCGGCCCGCCCGTCTCGCAGCGCGTGGAGAGCGTCGAAGAGGCCGCTCAGGTGGCCCAGTTCCACTGGCGGCTCGGCCGCCACTCGGGAATCCTCCTCGCACGCCCGCCCGATGAAAGCCTTGACGTCGAGCCGCTCATCGAGGCAGGGGTCCAGGAAGCCGCGAACCGCGGAATCCGTGGGCAGGCGGTGACGCCGTTCGTTCTCTCGTACCTCCACGACAAGAGCGACGGCCAGACGATCGAGGTAAACAAGAAGCTCATCGTCGAGAACGCCGCGCTCGCCGGCGAGGTCGCCACCGCGTACTCGAAGCTGGCCTAGCCGGTCCGAGAATCCAAACGCAGGAGCGAACGAGCGACCTGCGCCATGAGCTCGAGCTACTCGTCGATCCGCTCGATGGCGACGATGTCGTCGGCGTCGAACTCGGCCTCGCCGGCCTGGCCCCAGCCGACGATGTCGCCGCTCGGGAGGATCGCCACCGGCGCGATGACCGTGCCGTCCCGGAGGAGAAGCCTGGTCTGGTGGGCGCCGAACGCGTCCTGCGGCCACCCGGCCACCTCGGCCCGGAGCCAGTCGGGCAGCCGAGGAGGCTCCGCCACGTGTTACTCCGCGAGGAGGTTCAGCAGGTCCTCGACCTCGAGCATCTCGTAGGACTGGGTGTGCACGCTGCCCCGCGCGCCGAGCGCGACGGAAACCTTCGCGATCGCGGAGGCATCGGGCGCCTCGACGATGTTCACGAAGTCGTGCGGCCCGAGGACGAACCACTGGTGGAGCACCTTGACCCCGAGCTCCTCGACATCCTTGTTCACCTCGCGCACCCGTTCAGGGTTGGCGCGCAGCGTCTGCAAGCCTTGCTCGCTGAGCTGCGACAGCATCAGGTACTTCGGCATCCGCCCTCCTAGGTCTTCGGCTGCGGCGAGGATAACGCCCGCGCCCTCTGCTCGAAGTAGAGCAGGCTCAGCCCGAGGAAGAAGAAGGGCCCGAGCACGCCGTTCGACAGTGCCCGCGCGGCCAGGCCGCCGTTGTCCCCGAAGCCCGTGAGGAGCGCACCGAGGAACGGGCCGAAGAGGGCGTAGATGACGGAGAGGGCGGCGCTCACGCCGAGCACGTGCAGGAACTCGACGCGCGCGAGGTCGGTCGCGCGCGTGAGCGCGAAGCCGATCTGGCCGAACCAGGAGGTTCCCTCTGGAGCACGCTCGACCATCGCAATCGGGATCGCAAGCCCGACAAACGCGATCCACGCCACCGAGAAGAAGAGGATGAGCACGTCGACCACCCCGAGCACGAACGGAAGCGACACGATGAGGGTGAGCGGGAGGAGGACGGGCGCCCGCAGGCCGACCTGGGCCCAGGCCTCCGCGGCCGGGTCGCCGAGCGCGATCCGCGCCGCGACCGCCCAGCACACGGTCACCGCGGGCGCCACGATGAAGATCGCCACGAGCAGGTGGCTGACCACGCCGATCAGCAGGATCGCTCCTGCCAGGAAGGCGCCGATGCCGGCCGCGGCCCACAGCCGCTCGCCGTAGAGGCGGACAGTCTCGGCGAGCAGTTCTCCGAGCTTCAGGGGGCGGTCGACGGGCATGGAACGCGGAACGGTACCCTCGCCGCATCGAGATCCGGCGCGAGACCTACGGGAGCGACGCCGCGAGGGCGCTCACGGACCCGCTCAAGGCCGAGCTGCTCGAACGGCACGGGAGGCCGGGGTCGGGCGGTGAGCCACCGGCTTGGGACTTCGACCCGCCGGACGGCGCCTTCCTCGTCGGCTCCGTTGGCGGGATGGAAGCGGCGTGCGGAGGCGTGTGCCGCTACGACGCCGACACGGCTGAGATCAGGCGCATGTACGTCCGGCCGGAGCACCGGGGCGCAGGCTTCTCCCGGCTGCTGCTTGCTGCGCTCGAGGACGAGGCCCGCGGCCTTGGCTACACCCGCGTCCGCCTCGAGACCGGCGTCCACCAGCACGAGGCGCTCGCGCTCTACCGCTCCTCCGGCTTTCTCGAGATTCCCCGCTACGGGCCCTACGTGGACGACGAGCTGAGCGTCTGCTTCGAGAAGCCGCTCTAGCGCTCCGAGGACGCGAGCCGCAGACCGAGGGCCACGAGTACCGCTCCAGTGAGCCCGTCGACGAAGCGTCGGATCCGCGGCCGTTCGAAAACGGCCTTCGCCCGCGCGACCGCGAAAGCGTAGGCCGTGAGCCAGACCGCCGTCAGCGCGCAGAAGCAGAGGCCGAGGGCGAGGAAGACCGCGAAGCGCGGTCCGGCTTCGGGCGCGAACTGCGGCAGGAGGCTCGTGAAGAACACCGCCATCTTCGGGTTGCCGAGGTTGGAGACGACGCCCTGCCTGTAGGCCTTGGCCGGCGAGAGCTTCCCTCCCGGCCTGGCCAGGTCGACCACATGCCCTCTGCGGCGCGCCGCCTGCACGAGCATCTGCACGCCCAGGAAGACCAGGTAGACCGCGCCGGCGATCTTCACGGCCAGGAATGCAGGCTCGGAGGCGAGGAGAAGGGCGGTGATCCCGGCGCTTGCGGCGATCGTCCACACCGCCTGGCCGGTGGACACGCCGAGCGCGGTCAGCACCCCGGCCCGTCTCCCGCCGAGGAGAGCGCTGCGGATGGTGAGTGCGGTGTCCTGGCCGGGCGTGACGATCACGAGCGCCGAGACCCCGAGGAAGGCGAGCAGCTCTTTCATTCGAGGTCGAGATCGTGCCGAAGCGGCTCACGTGCTGCAAGCCAATCCCCGGGGATCCCCTCGTCCCCCACGAGAGCTCCGGCAAGCCCGCCGACGATCGCACACGTAGTGTCCCGGTCGCCCGGAACGGAGACCGTCGTCCAGAGCGTTTCGGCGTAGTCCCCGAGGTGGCGGGCGAAGGTCCAGAGGCAGAACGGAACGGTGTCGGCACAGACCGTCTTCAGGCCGGCGCCAACCTCCAGGGCCACGGTCATGGGATCGTTGTCGAGCGGAATCCGCGCGACCCGCTCGACCCCCTGGCGCGTGGGGCCGTCCGGTGTGGCCGCGAGCACGGTTTCGAAGAGCGCCTCGGGCTCTCCCCCGCCGCGCGCGGCCCAGCCGGCAGCGGTGGCGACGGCCACCGCACCCGCCTGTCCATCGGCATGTGCATGCGTGACGGCTGCAGAACGAACCGCCTCGTCGACGAGGCGGTCCTCGTCATCGGCGAAATAGGCCCCGAGCGGCGCGACGCGCATGGCAGATCCATTGCCCATCGATCCGAGACCGCCGAATGCGGTCGCTGACGCGGCCCGCCAGTCCAGCCCACGGCTCAGCTGCTCGAGGATCTGAACCGCCCCCGGTCCGTAGCCGCGGGAGGGGTCGGCAGCGAATCGCGCGGCAAACGCCTCCGCGAGCCGGTCTTCGTCGATGCCCGCGTGGCGCCGGAGGACATCGACGATCGCAGTCGCCATTTCGGTGTCGTCGGTGGTCTCCCAGCGAGGCAGTGGAAGCCGCCGCGCCTCGATGGCCTCGGGATTCAGGAACAGGCGCTCGCCGAAGGCATCTCCGACCGACAGGCCAATGAGGCTTGCATGCGCTCGTTCGAGGCGATCGGAGTGGGAGTCGGCGATGAGGCAAGGGTAATGTCTCGCTCGTGCGCTTCACGATCTTCCGGGCGGAGGAGCTGCCGTTCGTCCCGCGGGACGAGAACGACCCCCGAAGCGTCGCCCGGCTGTCCGGGGCGCTCGCGGAGTCGCGCGCCAACGTCTGGCGCTACCCAGCAGGGTCGCAGGGCAAGCGCCACCGCGATCTCGGGCAGGAAGAAGTCTTCGTCGTCCTCGACGGCACCCTGACGGTGGATCTGGGCGAGCCGCCGGAGCGCCACGAAGTCGGGCGAGGCGGGATTCTCGTCGTCGAGCGCGGGACGATCCTCCAGCTCCGCAACGCAGGCGAGGAAGAGCTCGTTCTTTTCATCTACGGCGCCCCGCCCGATGAGGGCAAGGGCGAGTTCTTCGATCCGGTTCCCTAGGCCCGCGCAGGCTCGCCGGCGCCTACCTTCTCGAAAGCCAGCTCGCCGTTCTGCGCATCCACCCGGATCCTGTCGCCTTCGGCGAAGTCGCCCTCGAGCAGCCGCATCGCGAGCGGGTTCTCGACCAGCCGCTGCAGTGCGCGCTTGAGGGGCCGGGCGCCGTACGTGGGATCCCAGCCGGCCTCGGCGACGGCCTC
>JAICVP010000353.1 GCA_025935275.1 Thermoleophilia bacterium | reverse complement strand
GGGCGAATTGGGCGCGGACGACCGCGTCGTGCTCGTCGTCACGGGCGACGGGCTCAAGACCCCGGCCCCGGTCGAGGCGAGTCTCGATCCGATCGGTATCGACGCGGACGCGGATGCGGTGCTGGAGCGGCTCGGCGTGTTCACGTGACGGTTGTTGTTCTTCCCGGAGACGGGATCGGCCCGGAGGTGATGCGGGAGGCGTTGCGCGCCCTGGAGCGCGTGGCGCCCGAGCTCGAGCTCGAGGAGCACGCGTTCGGTGCGCAGGCGATCCGCGACACCGGCGACTCCCTCCCCGACGAGACGCTCGCCGCCTGCAAGGCCTCGGAGGCTGTCCTCAAGGGGCCGATCGGCGACCCCGAGTTCGACGCGGCCGAGGTGCGGCCCGAGCAGGGCATGCTGCGTCTGCGCGCCGAGCTCGACGTCTACGCCAACCTTCGCCCCTCCGAGCACGGCCACGTGAACATCCTCATCGTGCGCGAGCTCGTCGGCGGGCTCTACTTCGGCGCGAAGGGCGTGCGCGAGGACGGGACGGTCTTCGACACGATGGAGTACCACCCCGACCAGGTGGAGCGCATCGCGCGGCGGGCATTCGAGCTCGCCCGCGGCCGCCGTAAGCGGGTCGTGTCCGTGGACAAGGCAAACGTGCTCGAGACGTCACGGATGTGGCGGCGCGTGGTCACCGAGGTGGCCGCCGACTACGGGGACGTCGACCTGGAGCACATGCTCGTCGACAACGCGGCGATGCAGTTCGTGCTCGAGACGGACGGCTTTGACGTCGTCCTCACCGAGAACATGTTCGGGGACATCCTCAGCGACTTGGCGGCATCCCTCACAGGCGGCATCGGCCTGGCGCCGTCGGCAAGCCTCTCGGATTCCGGGCCGGGCCTCTTCGAGCCGGTGCACGGATCGGCGCCGGACATCGCCGGGAAGGGAGTGGCCAATCCGATGGCGATGATGCTCTCGACCGCGCTCATGCTCGAGCACGGGCTCGGGCGCGCCGACGAAGCCGAGCGTCTTCGCACCGCGGTGTGGAACACGTACTGGGAACTGCGGGATCCCGAGCGCACGTCTGCGTTCGGGGATGCCGTCCTCAAAGAGCTGTCGTAGCGAACCGCGCCGGGTGCGCGGTCTCGTAGGCCGCGATCTCGTCCTCGTGCTGCAGCGCGCGGCCGATGTCGTCGAGCCCTTGCAGCAGGCATTCGCGCTCGAAGGCGTCGAATTCGAACCGGTACGGGCCGGCGGTCTGCGACTCGAGATCTACCGTGAGCTCGCCGGGCTCCGCCATGAGCGCCTTCACCTGCTCCTGCGGCAGGACGACCGGCACGAGCCCGATCTTCACGCAGTTCGTGCGGAAGATGTCGCCGAACGACGGCGCCACGATCGCCTCGAAGCCGTACTCCTGCAGGCCCCAGGGAGCATGCTCACGCGAGGAGCCGCAGCCGAAGTTCCGCCCGGTGAGGAGGATCTTCGCGCCCTGCGCCTCGGGGCGGTTGAGCTCGAAGTCGGGGTCCTTCGCCCAGTCGTAGAAGAGGAACTCGGCGAAGCCCGTGCGCTCGATCCGCTTCAGGAACTGCTTCGGCATGATCTGGTCGGTGTCGACGTCGGGCCGGTCGAGCACAGCGGCACGCGAGGTGACGGAGCGGAACGGCCTCACGCCACGGGCTCCAGCGCGTATTCGCGGATATCGACGAAGTGGCCCTCGATCGCCGTTGCGGCGGCCATCGCCGGGCTGACGAGGTGCGTGCGCCCGCCCGCACCCTGACGACCCTCGAAGTTGCGGTTCGAGGTCGAGGCGCAGCGCTCGCCCGGCCGGAGGATGTCCGGGTTCATGCCGAGGCACATCGAGCAGCCGGCGCGCCGCCACTCGAAGCCGGCCTCCTCGAAGACGCGATCCAGACCCT
>JAICVP010000061.1 GCA_025935275.1 Thermoleophilia bacterium | reverse complement strand
GAGTTCGTGGAGGCCGTCAACGAGGAGCTCGAAACGGCAACGGATCCGGAGACCGCTGCGGCCTAAACGCAGGCCGGGCCCCTCTGGCAGTCCTATGCCGGCCTCGTGCGCTATTTCGCCAAGAAGGGGGAAGCGGCCGCCGGGGAGGCCGCTACCCTGTGACCCGGATGCGCCGCTCGGTCCTAGGGGTCTTGGTCGCCGTGCTCGTGGTTCCGGCCGCCGATGCGGCAGTGCACACGCAGCTCGTCGGCAACTTCGACACGCCGATTCAGGTCTTCGCGCCCCGGAGCGTGCCCGGCTCGACGCTGTACGTGGTCGAGAAGGGCGGCAAGATCATCCGCCGGCAGAGCGGAGGACACCGAAACATCGTCCTCGACATCCACGGGCACGTGTCGGGCGGCAGCGAGCAGGGTCTGCTCTCGGCCGTCATCGCCGGGCGGAAGCTCTTCGTCTACTACACGAACGGGGCCGGCGACAGCCGCGTCGTGCGCTACAGGCTGAACAGCGGCCTGGGTCATGTGCAGGCAGGCTCCCGGCGGACGATCCTGCGCCAGAGCCAGCCGTTCGACAACCACAACGGCGGCACGCTTCAGTACCGCGGCGGCCACCTCTACCTGAGCCTGGGGGACGGCGGGGACGGCTGCGACACCGCGAAGAGCGCGCAGAACCTGAACACGAAGCTCGGCAAGCTCCTGCGCCACGACTCGAACGGCTGGAAGATCGTCGGCTACGGCTTGCGCAACCCCTGGCGTTGGTCGTTCGACCGCATGACCGGCGACATCTACATCGGCGACGTGGGCCAGTCCCGCCGGGAAGAGGTCGACTTCCTCGATGCCTCGCGCAACGGGGGCACGCCCGAGAACTACGGCTGGAACCACTACGAGGGGACGCTCAGCGGCACCTGCGGGTCGAAGGACGAAGGCATCAAGGGCCCGGGCAAGCTCGTCTTCCCGAGGTACAACTACGGCCGCAGCGTCGGCTCGACGGTCATCGGCGGCTTCGTCTACCGCGGTTCCGACATGCCGGCGCAGAAGGGGCGCTACTTCTTCGGCGACGAGGGCGACAGCTGGATCAAGACGGCCGACGCCCGGACGTTGAATAACCGCCAGACCCTCGGGTTCAGCGTTCCCTTCCTCTACTCGTTCGGCGAGAACTCGCAGGGCGAGCTTTACGTCGTTTCGGGCACCGGCCCGGTCTACAAGCTCCTCGACAACTAATCTCCCGCATCATGCGGGTGCAGTTCGTGGACTGTCGGTGGCAGCTTGGCCATCCCGAGGTCGGGCGCGAGCTCTATCTCGCCGGGCACGTCCCGGGCGCCTCCTTCCTGGACGTCGAATCGGAGCTCTCGGCACCGCCCGGCGGGGCGGAGGGAGGCCGCCATCCGCTACCCGATTCCGAGGAGTTCCGGCGCGCCGCCGGAGCTGCAGGCATCGGTGACGGCGTGCTCGTGGTCGCCTACGACCAGGGCATGAACGGGGGCGCCGCGCGGCTCTGGTGGCTGCTGCGCCACTTCGGCCACGACGAGGTCGCCGTCCTGCGCGGAGGCCTGGACGACTGGCTGGGGCCGCTGAGAGCAGGCGAGGAGCACATCGAGCCGGCCGAGTTCTCGCTGCGGCCGCGTGAGGACGACCTCATCTCGGCGGAGGAGATCGAAGAGCGTCTCGGGAAGCCGGGCTTCGTCGTCGTGGACGCGCGGGTGCCGGAGCGCTACAGCGGTGAGGTCGAGCCGATCGACCCCGTTGCGGGCCACATCCCGGGTGCCGTCAACATGCCCTACACGGAGGAGCCGGGCACGGTCGACCCGGACGCCGAGGTCGCCGTCTACTGCGGGTCCGGCGTCACCGCCGCGGTGACCGTCCTCGCCCTCGAGCGCGCGGGTGTGGAGGCGAAGCTCTACCCAGGTTCTTGGAGCGAGTGGTCGAGCCGTGGCCTCGAGGTCGAGCGTGGCTGAGTTCAGCGTCAGGCCCGCCCAGCCGGAGGACAGTGAGGCGGTCTTCCAGCTCTTCGCCGACTGGCAGGCGTCGCATTTCGGCGAGGTCGAGATCGGCCCGGAGATGTTCGCCACCACTCTGGCCGGGGCGGATTCGGTCTTCGTCGCCGAGACGGAGGACGGAATCGTGGGGCACGCGGACGTGGACGGCGGCTGGATCGGGCTCGGCGTTGCCCCCGCAGCCCGGCGCCGCGGAATCGGCACCGCGCTCCTCGCGGAAGCCGAGAGTGCGGCGACCACGGACTCGACCTGGCTCACCGGTCTGAGGGCCGAGCCGGCCGCCGCGGCCTTTGCGGCCGCGAGCGGCTACGAGAAGGCGTGGGAGGTCTGGCTCATGGGCATCGACCTTCCCGAGGACATCTCGGAGCCGCAGTGGCCAGAGGGCGTGACGGTACGGACGTACGGCGGGGAGGAGGCCGAGGCGAGGGAGATCAAGGATCTTCTCGACCTGGCGTACGCGGAGGAGTTCCACCATCACCCGGCCACGTTCGAGAACTGGAGCCGGTTCATGTTCGACGATCCGATGTTCGACGCCGGCGTCTGGTTTCTCGCGGTGGCGGACGGAAAGATCGTCGGCGCCGCGCTGAACTGGGACGAGGGCTACATCAAGGACCTCGTCGTCCACCCCGAGTGGCGCGGGCGCGGGCTCGGGAAGGCGCTCGTCTATCAGACGTTCGCCGAGTTCAAGCGGCGCGGGCTGCCGCGCGTGACGCTCAAGACGGACTCGAACAACCCGACCGACGCCTGGCGGCTCTACGAACGGGTGGGGATGCGCAAGGAGCGCACCTACGAGATCTTCCAGAAGGGCTCCGCCGGCTAACCCTCCGGGGTAGGGGCCGACGCGTCCGTCTGCCAGAGCCCGAAGGAGTTCCCCTCCGGGTCCTTGCAGGTGGAGAACCAGCCCATGCTCGGCACCGGCATCTTGTCCTCGGCCTCGCCGCCCAAGTCGCGAACCTTGGCGACGTGCGAGTCGATGTCGTCGACGTCGTAATAGACCATCAGGCCGCGCTGCTCGGCCGGGTAGACGGCAGCGCCCTCGCTGTCTCCGGTGCGCGCCATCCGGTAGTCCATTCCCGCCATTGGCGAGTCGAACTGCCAGCCGAAGAGCCCTTCGAGGAAGCCCTGCAGCCGGTCGGCATCTCCCGCCGGCCACTCGACGTGCGTCACCTGCGGCATACCTGCTCCTTTCTCTTCGTGACCCAGGGTCCGACGAAGTCTCCCACGACCGGTTAGGTAGGGTCGCGCGCGTCGGCGAGTGTCGCGTAGTCCTGCATCGAGGACACCTTCCCGTCCTCGAACGTGATCGCGATCGCAGTCTCCTCGGGCCACTCCGGCCCCCCGACCCGGGCGGGATGCGAGAGCAGGATCACCCTTCCCGGGCCACCGTCCACGAGCTCGATCGGGCCACGGGTGAAGCCTTCCTCGTAGCGGTCGCGGAGGGTCTGCAGGACGTCGCCACGGCTCTCGCAGTCCCACTCGCCGGGTTCCACCGCATGCCAGGTCGCATCCGGAGCCAGGAGCTGCTCGAGCGCTTCGAAATCGCCGCGTTTCCAGGCGTCGAGCCCTGCGCGGGCGAGCTCCAGGTCGGTCATCCCACCACGGCGACGCCGGCGAAGGCCTCGTCCTGCGGATCCTCGGACCAGCGCCGGTAGACGGCGAGCGCCACCGCTAGATCCTGGACAGCGAGTCCGGTCGAATCGAAGACGGTGATCTCATGCTCGTCGCGGCGGCCCTCTTCCTCGCCCAGGAGGACGCGGCCGAGTTCGGCGACGCCCTCGCGTTTCAGGCCGTGGTCGAGGGCGTGCGCGATCTCGCCGTTGTGGCTCGCCTGCTCCCACTCGTCGCATACGACGCGGGCACGCAGCAGCTCCTCCACGGCGATCTCCGCCTTGCCGGGCCCGTCCGCGCCCATGAGGCTGACGTGCTGGCCCGCGTGGAGGGAGCCGGTGTCGAAGAGGATCTCGAAGCCGGGCGTCACCGTGGCGACGATGTCCGCCGACAGCGCTTCGGCCGCGTCCGTCGCCACCTCGGCGCCGTCGCCGAGCTCCTCTGCTGCGGCCTGCGCAGCCTCCGGGCGCGTATCCCACAGCGAGACCTCCCGGCCGCGGGCGAGGAACGTCGCAGCCACTGCGCGGCCGTTCACGCCCGTTCCGACGACCGTGGCGGGCGCCACGGTGGGCCGGGCAAGCGTCTCTGCGGCGAGCACCGCGGCGGCGCCCGTCCGCAGCGCCGTGACCGCCGCCGCGTCGAGGAGCGCGCGCAGCTCCCCCGTCGCAGCGTCGGAAAGGAGCACGATGCCGGAGACCGTGGGCAGCCCCCGCTCCGGGTTCCTGGGAAAGGACGTCACCCACTTCAGGACCGTGTGGCCGGCGCCGAGGGCCGGCATGGCGCGGAAATCGCCGTCCGGGGGCGCCGGCACGTAGACCTTCGAGGGCATGAACCAGTTGCCCTGCGCGTGCTCGACGAAGGCCGCGCGCACGGCCTCGACGGCGTCCCCGGGTGCGACAGCGGCGCGGACGTGCTCGCCGGAGAAGAACGGTACGCTCACGGCGCGAGACTATGGCAGCCCCCGTCACGATCTGCGACGTCGGCCCGCGCGACGGGCTCCAGAACGAGGCCGAGACGCTCGCGCCGCAGGTGCGCGCGGAGCTCGTGAACCGGCTTGCTGCCACGGGGCTGCGCAGCGTCGAGGCGGTCAGCTTCGTCCGCGCCGAGAGCGTGCCGCAGATGGCTGATGCGGAGGAGGTCGTCGCCGGGATCGAGCGGCAGGACGGCGTCGCGTACTCCGGCCTCGTCCTGAACGCGAAGGGGTACGAGCGTCTCAGCGCGTGCAGCCTGGACGCCGTCCACTTCACGCTCGGCGCGACGGACGAGTTCAACCGGCGCAACGCCAATCGCACCGTCGACGAGTCGGTCGCCGAGCTCGAAGGGATCGACACCGACCTCCCGGTAAGCGTGTCGATCAGCGTCTCCTTCGGCTGCCCGTTCGCGGGCGAGGTTCTGCCCGAGACCGTGCTCGCGCTCGCCGAGCGCTGTGTCGCAG
Organism: Thermoleophilia bacterium; assembly: GCA_025935275.1. GTDB lineage: Bacteria > Actinomycetota > Thermoleophilia > Gaiellales > Gaiellaceae > DATEOR01. The sequence goes on along the minus strand of JAICVP010000061.1, from coordinate 5,058 downwards.
CGGGAGCGGGGGAGATCGTCTTCGCGGACACGATCGGCGTCGGCGTGCCGCACCAGGCTCGTGAGCTGGTGGAGCGGGGGAAAGGGCTGGGCGTGCCCGTCGGCGTGCACCTCCACAACACGCGCAACACGGGCTTCGCCAACGCCTACGCGGCCCTCGAGGCCGGCGCCGAGGTCTTCGAGTCGTCCGTCGGCGGGCTCGGCGGCTGCCCCTTCGCGCCCCGGGCGACCGGCAACATCGCCACCGAGGATCTCGTTTTCCTCCTCCACGGCGAGGGCGTGGAGACGGGGATCGACCTCGACGCGTTGATCGGCGTCTCGGAGTGGCTCGAGGGAGTGCTCGGCCGCGCGCTCCCCGGCCAGGTCTACCGCGCGGGTGCGTCGCTCGCCTAGCCTCCCGCGCCTCGCGGCGTGGGGAGCTCTCGCCGGCGCGTGCGCGTACCTCCTCGTCGAGCTCGTTCCCGACGTCCGCTCGAAGCCGCTCTTCGAGGACGAGGCCGTTTCCGGCCTCATCTCCGCCCGCCCGTTCGGGGAGATGGTCGCGACGACGATGTGGGATCGCGGCGGTGCGCCGCTCCACTTCGTCCTCGTCCACCTCGCGTTCCTCTTCGACTCCTCCGCGGATGCCCTCCGCTGGGTCTCGATCGTCGTTGCGGTCGGCGCAGTCGTGCTCTGCTTCGACCTCGGGCGGCGGTTGGACGGACGGGTCGCCGGAGTCGCGGCAGCGATCGTGGCCGCCGCCTCCGGAATGCTCGCCGTCTACGGCAGCTTCGGGCGGATGTACGCGCTCTTCGCCTTCGCGGCCGCGCTCGCGGTCGACCTCTTCGTCCGCTGCGTGCAGCGCCCCTCCACCGGAACCGTTGCCGCTGCCTCGGCCGCGGCCTGGCTCCTGCCGGCCGTCCATCCCTACGGCGGCATCGTGGTCGCCGTGGAAGCGGCCGTCGCCCTCGTCCTCTGGCGGGGAAAGCCGCTCCGCCCGGCCTGGCCCGCCGCGGTTGCCGCTCTGGCCATGATCCCGTTCGCGGTCGCGGACCTGCGCCTGGCCGAACGCTTCGAGCTGAGCGCCGAGCAGCAGGGTCGCCTGGCCACCTGGACGGAGGCCCGACACCAGCTCGAGGACGCCGTGCGCGGCTTCGGGGGCGGCAGCGGCTGGACATTCCTGGTCTTCCTCGCGCTTGCGGCGTGGGGGATAGCGATTCTCCTGCGCCGCCGGCCGGAGCTCGTCGCCTGGGGCCTCATCGCCTTCGCCGGGCCGCCGCTCCTCTCGACGCTGGTCCGCACCGGGCGCGCACCCGACCTCTCGCCGCGCCACCTGATCTTCGCCCTGCCCTTCTTCGCCGCCTTCGTCGGAGTCGCGGTCGCCCGCATCCCGGGACGGCCGCTTCCGCTCGTGGCGCTGGCCCTCGTCGCCGCGCTCTCGACGCAGGGCATCGACGACCCCCGCTCGATCACCTACACCGCTGCTCTGGGGAGCCCAAGCGCCGTCGCCGCGCCTGCCGCCTGGCTGCGCGCCAACGTGCGCGAAAACGACGTCCTCTACCCGTACTCGTCGCTCTACCTCGCGGCGCTTCCCGAAGCGGGGGAGGCGCGAGGTCTCCCGCGAGCCCAGGTGCAGTCGCTCCTCGCCTCCCTCGACCGCGTCGACTACCCGTCGGGAGACGTCTATGTGGCCGTGCCGGTCGGCACCACCGGGTCAGCGCAGGTGCAGGGAGGTCGTGACTTCGGGAGCTGGCTCATCATCCGCGTGGGAGGGCCGCTCGCAGACGAGGAAGCCGTCCTGCGGGCGATCGACCGCTCCCTGGCGCTCTCCGAGGCGCAGCTCCAGCCTCCCGTGCCGGCACCCCTCGCCGGCTGGTTCGAGCTGAATCGGGCGGTGATCTGCGAATCGCTCGCCAAACTCGGCTCGCAATGTGGTACTGAATAGCGATGCTGCGCAGGGGGTTGGTCTTCGCCGCAGTGCTGGCGGGCTTGTGGGCGTTGTGGGAGGCGTATCGTGCCTTCGGCGTCGCGGTGAGCCTCACGTGGCCGTTCGAGGTCAACGACCGGACGATGCCACACATCCACGACATGATCGGCCAGCTGTTCGAGCCGTCGCGGCGCAACGGGCCGCTCCTCATCGAGGTGCTCGGGAAGGCCGCGCTCTTCACCGCGAAGGAGGCCGCGGTCGGCTTCGCGCTCGGCGCGAGCGTCGGCTTCCTCATCGCCGTGGCGCTCGTCCACTCGACGCTCCTGCAGCGCGGGCTCCTGCCCTACATCGTCGCCTCCCAGACCATCCCGATCCTCGCCATCGCGCCCATGGTGGTCGTCTGGCTCGGCGGGAGGGGCCTGCCGGGCTGGTTCTCGGTCTCCGTGATCGCCGCCTACCTGACCTTCTTCCCGGTCGCGATCAATGCACTGCGCGGGCTGCAATCGGCCGACCCGCGCGCCCATGAGCTCATGAGCTCGTACGCGGCGAGCCGCTGGACCGTGCTCTGGAAGCTCCGCGTCCCCGCTTCGCTCCCGTATCTGTTCTCGGCGTTCAAGATCGCCGCCACCGCGTGCGTCGTCGGCGCGATCATCGGCGAGCTGCCCGCCTCCATCCAGGACGGGCTCGGCGGCGCGATCCTCAACTTCAACCAGTACTACGCGAGCTCGCCGGAGAGCCTCTGGGCGACCAACATCATCGCCGCGCTCCTCGGCATCGCGTTCTTCCTCCTCATCGTCGTCACCGAGAAGCTCGTCGTGCGGCGGGCACCGGAGCACTTCGTATGAACGAGCAGGCCGCAGTCGTCTCCCTGAAGTCGGTGACGAAGGACTTCCAGCGCGGTGGAGTTCGCGCGCTGCAGGAGATCGATCTCGAGGTGCGGCCGCGGGAGTTCATCTCTCTGATCGGCCCGTCGGGTTGCGGGAAGTCGACGCTGCTCAGGATCGTCGGCGACCTCGTGCCTCCGACCTCGGGCGAGGTCGTCGTGAACGGGAAGCAGGCACACCAGGCGCGGCTCGACCGCGACTACGGGATCGTCTTTCAAGACGCGGTGCTCTACGACTGGCGGACGGTGGCGAAGAACATCGCGCTGCCGCTCGAGATGCTGGACTGGGATCGCGCCCGCCGCTCGCAGCGCGTCCGCGAGATGGTCGAGCTCGTCGAGCTCGGCGGGTTCGAGGATCACTACCCCTGGCAGCTGTCCGGCGGCATGCAACAGCGCGTCTCGATCGCCCGCGCGCTCGCCTTCGACCCGCCGCTCCTGCTCATGGACGAGCCGTTCGGCGCTCTCGACGAGATGACGCGAGAGCGCATGAACATGGAGCTCCTGCGGATCTGGCAGGAGAGCGGCTCGACCATCGTCTTCGTCACCCACTCGATCGCCGAAGCCGTCTTTCTGTCGACGCGCGTGGTCGTCATGTCGCCACGCCCGGGCCGCATCACCGGCATCGTCGACATCGACCTCCCGCAGCCGCGGAACACGGACACGCGGGAGCAGGAGCGCTTCTTCGAGCTCGTCACCGAGGTCCGTGAGCTGTTGCGCACCGGCGACCGCTCCGGCGAGGAGCTCCCCGCATGAGCACCACCGTCGTCCAGCCGGTTCCCCGCAGCTTTGGGCGCATGATGGGGCGGGGCGCGCGGGACTGGCTGCCGGCGGTCGCCATCTTCGTCATCGGCATCGCGCTCTGGGAAGGGCTCGTGCGCGGACTCCACGTGCAGCGCTTCCTCTTGCCGGCGCCCTCCGAGATCCTGAACACGTTCTGGGACGAGCGCGACACGCTGGTGAGCGCAGGGCTCTTCACCTTCAAGGAGGCCGTGGGCGGCTTCCTCATCGGCTCGGCCTTCGCGGTGCTGGTCGCCCTCGTCCTCGCCCGCTGGCGGCCGCTCGGCAACGCGCTCATGCCGTATGCCATCGCCGCGAACGCGGTGCCGATCATCGCCTTCGCGCCGATCACGAACAACTGGTTCGGGATCCTGTCGCCTGCCTCGAAGATGGCGATCGCCGCGGTGATCGTCTTCTTCCCGGTGATGGTGAACACCCTCCGGGGACTGACCTCGGTGCGGCCCGAATCCGTCGAGCTGATGCACTCCTACGCGGCGCGCGAGCGCGACATCTTCCGCCGAGTGCGCATCCCGACCTCGCTTCCGTATCTCTTCACGGGCTTGAAGGTTGCGACCGTCCTCGCGATGATCGGGGCCATCGTCGGGGACTACTTCGGCGGATCGCAGGACGCACTGGGGATCCAGATCAGGAGGTCGGCAGGAATTTTCGCGTTCGAGGAGGCATGGGCGGCGATCTTCGTCGCCAGCGTGCTCGGCATCGCCTTCTACGGCGCCGTCGCGCTCGCCGAGCGGGTCGTCCTGAGCTGGCACCCGTCCGTGCGCGGAGGTCGCGAATGACCAGAGGTCTCAAAGGAAAGGGGAACGGATGAAGCGTGCTCGGTGGTTGTGGCTGGCCGCCGTCCTCGTGCTCGCGCTCGTCGGCGCGGGCTGTGGCGGCGGCAACGAGGAGTCCAGCGGGGGAACAGGGACCGGCGCCAGCGGCGGCGCGAAGGACAAGGTCACCCTCCAGCTCAAGTGGGTGACGCAGGCGCAGTTCGCCGGCTACTACGCGGCGAAGGCCGAGGGCTACTACGACGACGAGGGTCTCGACGTCGACATCAAGGTGGGCGGCCCCGACATCGTCCCCGAGCAGGTCGTCCTCGGCGGCCAGGCCGAGTTCGGGATCGACTGGCTCGACAACCTGCTCGCCACGCGCGACCAGAACGGCGACATCGTCAACATCGCCCAGGTCTTCGCGCGCAGCGGCATGACCGAGGTGACGTGGAAGGACAGCGGTCTCGACTCGATCGCCTCGCTGAAGGGCAAGAAGGTGGGCGTCTGGCTCGGCGGCAACGAGCACAAGCTCTTCGCGGCGCTGAACAAGAACGGGATCGACCCGCAGTCCGACGTCGAAGTGGTCGCGCAGCCGTTCGACATGAACCTCTTCCTGAACCGGGAAGTCGACGCGGCGGCCGCGATGACCTACAACGAGCTGGCGCAGGTGCTCGAGCAGGAGAACCCGGACACGGGCGAGCTCTACACGCTCGACGACCT
>JAICVP010000060.1 GCA_025935275.1 Thermoleophilia bacterium | reverse complement strand
GGCGCGATCACCGCCAAGGGCGGACGGCTCACGCCGCCCGAGGGCGGCGACGGGCCCGAGTACCGGTTGATGTGACGACGCTTCTGCGAACGCCGCTCCTGCGGTCGACGACCCTGGGAGAAGCGTTTGGCGGCACCGCCCTCCTCAAGGCCGAGCTCTTCCAGAAGACGGGCTCCTTCAAGCCGCGCGGCATCCTTGCCAAGCTCGCGACGCTCACTCCCGAAGAGAGAGAGCGCGGGGTCATCACCGTGTCGGCCGGGAACGCAGCGGGCGCCGTCGCGTACGGCTGCGCTCTCGAGCAGATCGACTGCCTCGTCGTCATGTGGCAGGGGACGAGCGAGCTGAAGGCGGCCGCCGCCAGGACCTACGGGGCCGCCGTGGACCGCGAAGCCTCCGACCCGACGGAGGCGTTCGCGCGCCTCGAGGAGCTGCGCGCGGCGTCCGGGCGCGCGTTCGTCCATCCGTACGATGACCCCGCGGTCATCGAGGGTCACTCCAGCCTGAGTCGCGAAATCATGGAGGAGGCGCCGGAGACCGACGTGATCGTCGCCGGCGTCGGCGGCGGGGGGCTCATTTCCGGGATCGCCGTGGGAGCGCCAGGGTCGCGCATCGTCGGGGTGGAGCCCGAGGGGTCGGCAGCTCTCCACGAGGCGCTTGCGGCGGGCAAGCCCGTACCGGTGAGGCCGGATTCCATCGCAGACGCTCTGAACGCGCCCGTCGCGGGCGAGCACTGCCTGGCGGTCTGCCTCGAACGAGGCGTCGAGTCGGTACTCGTCTCCGAGGAGGACATTCGCGCGGGATTCCGGTTTCTCTACGAGCGGGCCAAGCTGGCGGCCGAGCCCGGCGCGGCGGCCGGTGTGGGAGCTCTCCTCGCCGGAAAGGTGCCCGACGTCGACGGCAAGACGGTGGCGGTTGTCGTCTCCGGAGGCAACGTAGCCGGGAAAACCGCTGCTGCTATCCTGAGTGGAAATGAAGGCTGACATCCATCCCGAATACGTTCTCGCAACCGTGCACTGCTCGTGCGGAAACGAGTTTCAGACTCGTTCCACCAAGCCGGAGCTGCACGTCGAGATCTGCTCCGAGTGCCATCCGTTCTACACGGGCAAGCAGAAGCTGATGGACACCGGCGGCCGCGTCGAGCGCTTCCAGCGGCGCCTCGAGAAGGCCGGCAGGGCCTAACACCGAAAAGAGCCGCATGAGCGCCCCGATCGGAGGCCAAGCCGTCCTGGAGGGCGTGATGATGCGTGGCCCCTCCGCGTGGTCCGTTGCAGTGCGAAAGCCCGACGGCGCGATCGCCGAGGTCAACCGGCCGATCGCGTCCATGCTCCTGCGTCACCGCTGGATGCGGCTGCCCATCATCCGCGGGATCATCGCCCTCGGGGAGTCGCTGTCGATCGGGTTCCGCGCGCTCGCCATCTCGGCCAACTACGCGGCGCAGGAGGAGGGTGAGGACGGCGAAGTCGAGACCGAGCTCACGCGCGGGCAGATCCTCTTCGCCTTCGGCATCGCGATCGGCTTCGCGCTTCTGCTCTTCAAGGTCTCGCCGGCGCTGATCACGAACTGGCTGCCCATCGAGTCGACGGGCGCCTTCGTCGTCATCGAGGGGCTCGTGCGGGTGACGATCTTCATCCTCTACCTGCTGATCATCTCGCTGCTTCCGGACCTGAAGCGCGTCTTTCAGTACCACGCCGCCGAGCACAAGGCGATCAACGCCTACGAGGCCGGCGAGGAGCTCACCCCCGAGAAGGTGCAGCGCTTCAGCCTCCTGCACGTCCGCTGCGGGACCGCGTTCCTGCTCTACGTCATGGTCGTGGCCATCTTCGTCTTCGCCTTCGTCGGACGACCGGTCTGGTACTGGCTGATCATCTCGCGGATCCTGCTCCTGCCCGTCATCGCGGGCATCGCCTACGAGATCATCCGCTTCGCCGGCAAGCACGCCCAGAACCCGGCGCTCCGTGCCCTGCTTGCCCCGGGCCTGTGGCTCCAGCGCCTCACCACTCGCGAACCCTCGCTCGATCAGATCGAAGTCTCGATCCGTGCGCTTCGGGAGGTGCTGCGTCTCGAGGGACGCATCACCCCGGAGGAGCGCAAGGTCGAGGTAATGGCCTAGCGGTCCGGGGGGCTTTCGGCGTAGCGCGGGAGGCCGTCCTCCGGCAGGGTCTCCCACGGCGCCTTCGAGTCGACGTAGGTGTGGAACTCCGGCCGGATGACCGGGTCGCCGTCGAGGGCGCCGAGACGCACCGAGATCTCGGGCCCGTCGGGCCAGGTCCTGCCGAAGAGGCTCGAGCCGCAGCGGGAGCAGAACGCCTTCACCCCCGCGCCTTCGGCGGGGCTGTAGACCGTGATGAGCTCCTCGCCCGAGAGGAGCCTGAAGCCTGCGCGCGGCACCCGGCCCTGCGTCTCACCGAACGTCCCCGAATGCTTGCGGCAGCGGGAGCAGTGACAGTGGTTCGCGTTCAGGAACGGCTCCGTGATCTCGAATCTGACGCCCCCGCAAAGGCAGCTTCCGTGCAGCGGTTCCACCGTGGCCTGAGTCTATGCTGATCGGCGTGAGCCAGATGGACAGCCTGATCGACGAACTGGAGCGCTCCTACGCCGACGCGCAGGAGCGGATGAGCGACCCCGCGATCTTCTCCGACCACCACCAGGCGGCCGAGGCCGGCCGCCGGCTGAAGGAGCTCGAGGGCCCGCACAAGCTCGCGCAGGAGTGGCGTTCGACGCGGGACGACCTCGACGCGGCGCGGGAAGACTCCGAGCTCCGCGGGCTCGTCCCCGAGCTCGAGCGGCGGCTCGAGGAGCTCGAGGACGAGCTCAAGCTCGCCCTGGTCGAGCGCGACCCCAACGACGAGAAGGACGTCATCGTCGAGATCCGCAAGGGCGCCGGCGGAGACGAGGCGGCCATCTGGGCCGGCGACCTCTTCCGCATGCTCACGCGCTATGCCGAGTCCCGCGGCTTCAAGTGGGAGGTGCTCGGCTCGAACCCGAGCGAGAGCGGCGGCTACAACGACGTGACGTTCGCGATCAAGGGCGAGGGCGCGTACTCGATCTTCAAGTGGGAGGGAGGAACGCACCGGGTACAACGCGTGCCCGTGACCGAATCCCAGGGACGCATCCACACGTCGACTGCGACCGTGGCCGTCATGCCGGAGGCCGAAGAGGTGGAGATCGAGATCGACCCGAACGACCCGAAAGTCGATGTCTACCGCTCGACCGGCCCTGGCGGCCAGAGCGTCAACACGACCGACTCGGCCGTGCGCATCACCCACCTCCCCACCGGGCTTGTCGTGGCGATGCAGGACGAGAAGTCCCAGCTCCAGAACAAGACGAAGGCGCTGCGTGTTCTCCGCGCCCGCCTCCTCGAGCTCGAGCGCGAGCGGCAGGAGGAGGAGCTCTCGGCCGCGCGCCGCTCGCAGATCGGCCGGGGCGACCGCGCCGAGAAGATCCGCACGTACAACTATCCCGACAACCGCGTCACGGATCACAGGGTGAACCTGACGATCAAGCGGCTCGACCGCATCGTCGAAGGCGATCTGGACGAGTTCACCGAAGCGCTCGCCGCCGAGGAGCGGCGGCAGGCGCTCGAAGCGGCCGCGGCGTAAGAAACCCATGACTGTCTGCAGCGAACGAATCGAGATGCCCCTGGACGCCGTTCACGAGGTCGAGCTCGAGCTCCGCGCAGCCGGCGTGCCGTCGCCGCGGGTCGACGCCGAGATCCTCGTCGCGGACGTGCTCGGGATCGCCCGTTCGGAGCTCTATTCCTCGTCGAGCCCCGTGACGGCCTACGAGCGTGAACGGCTGGACGAGCTCGTTCGGCGCCGCAGGCGGCGCGAGCCGCTCGCCTACATCCTCGGGGAGTGGGGCTTCCGCAGGCTGCTCCTGAAGGTGGACGAGCGCGCGCTCATCCCACGGCCCGAGACCGAGGTTGTCGTCGAGCGCTGCCTCGCCTTTCTCGACAACTTCGTCCAGCCGCGGGTCCTCGACGTCGGTGTCGGCTCGGGCGCGATCGCACTGGCGATCGCCGATGAGCACCAGGGCGCCGAGGTCGTCGCCGTGGACAGCTCCGAGCACGCTCTTTCGCTCGCACGGGAAAACAAGGAGCGCGCTGGCGTGAACGGCCGCGTGAGCCTCGTCGTCGGAGATCTGCTCTCCGAAGTCGAGGGGCCGTTCGATCTCGTGGTCTCGAACCCGCCCTACGTGACGCCCGAAGAGTACGACACCCTCCAGCCCGAGATCCGGCTCTACGAGCCCTACGAAGCGGTGGTGGGCGTGGACGTCGGCGCGAAGGTCGCCGCGTCGGCGCGAGCCTTGCTGCGCCCGGGCGGCCGCCTCGTGCTCGAATGCGGCGACGGCCAGTCCGCCGCCCTCGCCGAAGCGCTCCGGTCTCTCGGTTACGCCGACGTCGTGGAGACGCAGGACCTCGCCGCCCGCGAGCGGGTCGTCGAGGGAGAATGGCGCCCGTGATCGCCCCGCAATCGGTCGATTCCGCAGTCGCCGCGCTGCGGTCGGGCCAGACCGTGATCCTCCCGACCGACACGGTGTACGGGCTCTGCGTGGACGCGTACCACGAGGCCCCGATTCGCCGGCTCTTGCGGCAGAAGAAGAGGCCGATCGAGATCCCCGTCGCGCTGGTCGCCTCCGGCCTCGACGTCCTCCTCGACGCCGTGCCAGAGCTTCGCGGCCGTGCCGCCGTCATGGCGCGCGCGCTCCTGCCCGGGCCGTACACCCTCGTCCTGCCGAACCCCGCGCGCCGCTACCGCTGGCTGACCGGGACCCGACCGGAGACGATCGGCGTCCGCGTCCCGGACCTTCCGTCCGAGGCGAAGGCTGTGCTCGACGCCTTCGGCGCCGTCGCGATGACGAGCGCGAACGTCCACGGCGGCCCCGACCCCGCCCGCGTCGAGGACATTCCCGAGTCGATCCTCCACGCCGCGGCGGCGGTGGTGGACTCCGGTGAGCTCCCGGGCACGCCCTCGACGGTGATCGACCTGACCGGGACCGAGCCCGAAGTGCTGCGCGAGGGAGCCGTTCCGGCGCCCGACGCGCTGGCCAAGATCGCGGCTGCGACAGCGGTCTGACGGCACCGCGGTTCGCGGCCGGGTGACGCGGTAAGGTGGTCTCGTGGCCATCGCGCAGGAGACCCTGCAGGAGCTCCAGCGGGCCGGGTTGGCCGAGATCGATCCCGACACCGCTGCCCTGATCGAGCGGGAGCTCGAGCGCCAGCGCGGTCAGATCGAGCTCATCGCCTCCGAGAACTTCACGTGGCCGAGCGTGCTCGAGGCGATCGGGAGCGTCCCGACGAACAAGTACGCCGAGGGCTATCCGGGGCGCCGCTACTACGGCGGTTGCGAGGTCGTCGACGAGATCGAGCAGCTCGCCATCGACCGGGCGAAGGAGCTCTTCGGCGCCGAGCATGCGAACGTACAGCCGCACGCGGGCGCTCAGACAAACATGGCCGTCTACTTCAGCTGCCTCGAGCCCGGCGACACCGTGCTCGCGATGCGGCTCGACCACGGCGGCCACCTCACGCACGGTCTCAAGGTCAACTTCTCGGGGAAGCTCTACAACTTCGTCGGCTACGGGGTCGACCGCGAGACGTCGCTCGTGGACTTCGACGAGGTGCTCGCGGCGGCGAAGGAGTCCCGGCCGAAGCTGATCGTCTGCGGAGGCTCCGCCTATCCGCGGATGGTCGAAGCCGACCGCTTCCGGGAGATCGCCGACGAAGTCGGTGCGCTCCTCCTCTGCGACATGGCGCACTTCGCCGGGCTCGTGGCGGCGGGGCTCCATCCGAATCCGACGCCGCACTGCGACTTCGTCACCTCGACGACGCACAAGACGCTCGCCGGCCCGCGCTCGGGCTTCGTGCTCTGCCGGAAGGAGCACGCGCAGGCCCTGGACAAGGCGGTCTTCCCGGGGATGCAGGGCGGGCCGCTCCTGCACGTGATCGCGGGCAAGGCCGCGTGCTTCAAGATCGCCGGCTCCGGCGCCTTCCGCGAATACCAGTCACAGATCCGCACGAACGCGGACGCGCTCGCCTCGACGCTCATGGACAACGGGCTCGACGTCCTCACGGGCGGCACCGACACTCACCTGCTGCAGATGGATCTCCGCGGCGGCGACTGGTCGGGGAAGGCGGCGGAGGAGCGGCTGCACGAAGTGAAGATCACGGCCAACCGGAACACGGTCCCGTTCGACGAGCGCCCGCCGATGGAGGCCTCCGGCGTGCGGCTCGGCACGCCGGCGGTGACGATGCGCGGCTTCGACGAAGACGACCTCCGCGAGGTGGGGGAGATCATCGCCGGCGCGCTCGCCCCCGAGCCGGACCTCGATGCACTGCGCGGCCGCAGCGAGGCACTCTGCGACAGCCGCCCGCTCTATCCCGGGTTCAGGGGGTACACGACCTACCAGGCATGAGCGTGGCGACGGAAAAGCTCGTGGTCGTCGACCACCCTCTCGTCCAGCACAAGTTGGGGATGCTGCGGGACGACTCGACGCCCACCCATCTCTTCCGCCAACTCGTCGACGAGGTGACGCTCCTCCTCACCTACGAGGCGACGAAGGACTTCGCCACCGAGGAGATCGAGATCGAGACCCCGCTCGAGCGGACGACGGTGCAGCGGATCTCGGGGAAGAAGGTGGCGGTCTGCCCGATCCTGCGCGCGGGGCTCGGCATGCTGGACGGCGTCCTCAGCCTCATCTCGGGCGCCCGGGTCGGCTTCATCGGCCTGTACCGGAACGAGGAGACGCTGCAGCCCGTCGAGTACTACGTGAAGCTCCCGGCCGACGTCGCCGCGCGCGACGTGATCCTCCTCGACCCGATGCTCGCGACCGGGAACTCGACGGCCGCCGCGGTCTCGACGGTGAAGAGCGCCGGCGCGACCTCGGTACGGCTGATCGCGATCATCGCCGCGCCGGAGGGAATCGAACGCCTGCACTCCGAGCATCCCGACGTGCCGGTCGTCGTCGCGGCCGTCGACCGCGGCCTCAACGAGAAGGGCTACATCGTCCCTGGTCTCGGCGACGCCGGCGACCGGTTGTTCGGGACGAAGTAGGGCATGTTCGACACCCTTCGCAATCACCTCGACGTCATCTGGGGCTTCCTCGTCGCGCTCGCGGTCGTCCTCGTCCTGACGCCCGCAGTGGGCCGGGTCGCGCGCGTCCTCGGGATCGTCGACGAGCCGCTGGAGCGGCGGCGCATCCACCTGCAGGCGGTCCCGCGGCTCGGCGGCCTCGCGCTCTTCTTCGGCGTCTTCGTCCCGGCGCTCGCGTTCCTCGATCTGTCGGGCCCGTACCGGGGGATCCTGCTGGGCGCCGCCCTCGCGACCACGGTCGGCATGGCAGACGACTTCCGGGGCCTGCCTTGGTGGGTGAAGCTCGGCGGCCAGCTGGGCGCGGCGGCGATCGCGATCGACTTCGGCGTCCGGATCGACCGCTTCACGTTCCCGATCGTCGGCATCCACGAGCTGCCGTTCTGGGCGAGCGTCGCCCTCACGCTCGTCTGGATCGTGGCGATCATGAACATGGTCAACTTCCTCGACGGCCTCGACGGCCTCGCCGCCGGGATCTGCGGCATCTCCGGCGCGACCTTCGCCGTGATTGCGCTCTCGCTGGGGAAGCCGGAGGCGGCCGTGCTCTCGGCGATCATCGCCGGTGCCTGCCTCGGGTTCCTCCGCCACAACTTCTATCCGGCCCGGATCTTCATGGGCGACTCGGGGGCGCTCCTCATGGGCTTCCTGCTCGCCACGGTCTCCATCCAGGGGCTCCTGAAGACCGCGGCCACCGTCGCCCTCTTCTTCCCGCTCCTCGCGCTCGCCGTGCCGATTTTCGACACGTCGTTCGTTTTGCTCCGTCGGCTGAAGCACCGCGAGCCGCTCTACCTTCCGGACCAGGCACACCTGCACCACCGCTTCCTCCGCCGCGGCTTCACGCAGCGCCGCGCGGTGCTCTACCTCTACGCGTGGTGCGCGATTCTCGGAGGCGCGGCCCTCGCGACGCGCTTCGTCCCCTTCCGTGAATCGGGCCAGTGGCACCTCTGGCCGACGATCGTCGTCGCGCTCGTCGGCGCGATCGCGGTGGGAGCGACGGTCTACATCGTGCTGGTCCTCGAGATCCTCAAGCTGACCCGCGTACGCGCCTGGGCCGGCCGCAGGCGTGAGGCCAAGGATGAACAAAGTAAGGCGATTTCCGCTTAGTTAGGCCGTTTTCGGCGTCACGAAGTGCCTCGGTACTGATACGCTTCCGCCGAATAAGATGCTGGCGAGCGTGGCGGGTGGACGCACTTCGATGGATCCGATGGGCGCGGGAGCACTTCTCGCGGGCGTGCTCTTCGCCTGCGTGGGCCTCGGAGCACTCCTCGGTCTCGCGATCGGCTCCGTCGGAGTGGGGATCGCGATCGGAGCGGTGATCGGGATCCCCGCCGCGATCGTCGCCGTCTACACCCGCTACAAGGACTCGTTTTGATGCCCACCACCACACTCTCGCCCCGACCGATGCCCGAGCGGCGCCTGCCGGTCGTCGCGGGCGGAGCGGTCGTGGCGCTGGCGCTGCCCATCTTTCTCATCGCCGGCTGGCCGGTGCGCGGCTGGGCGCTCGGCGCGGTTCTCTGGGCCGCGAGCCAGCTGCTCGGGCTGCTGTTCAACCGTGTCGGGATCGGTGAGCCGAACCTGCGCGGCTCCGGGGTCGTGGCCTTCGGGATGATGGCCCGCGGGATCCTGCTCATGATCGTTGCGGTCGCCGTCGCGACCACGAACCCGACGCTCGCGATCTCGGGCGCGCTCGTCTACGCCGCCGCCTACTCGCTGGAGCTCGGCCTCAGCCTCACCATCTATTTCTCGGGCGAGGCGAAATGAGCTCGCTCTTCGGCGCCATGAACATGATCCTCGCGGCTTCGGAGGACTTCGAGCCGCAGGACGAGTTCGAGCTCCCGGCCTGGGTATCGATCCACATCGGGCCGCTCGACATGTCCATCAACAAGGCGGTCGTCTACCTGCTCGTGGGCGCTGCGGTCACCTGCATCCTCGGCATCTGGATCATGCGCTTCGGCCTGTCGCTGCGCCCCAATCGCCGGCAGACGATCGGCGAGTCCCTCTACGACCTGATCTACGGCCAGATCGCCGAGTCGAGCCTTCCGACGAAGGGGATCTCCCTCTGGTTCCCGTACGTCGCGGCGCTGTTCCTTTTCATCTGGATCCTGAACCTGATCGGCTTCATCCCGTTGCCGATCTCCGACGAGCATTTCCACGTCGCCGGCGTCGAGCTGCCCACCTGGGGTGTCTATGCGGCGACCGCGAACCTCTCGGTCACACTCGCTCTCGCGCTCATCACCTTCGTCGCGACGCACTTCGAAGGCATCCGCTTCAACGGCCCGGTCCGCTACTTCAAGAGCTGGGTGCCGCAGGGGGCGCCGAAGCCGCTGCTCGCGCTCATCGTTCCGCTCGAGATCATCTCGCAGTTCATGCGGCTGATCTCGCTCTCAGTCCGATTGTTCGCCAACATGCTCGCGGGCCACATGCTGATCCTTGTCATGATCGGCCTGATCTTCATCTTCGAGTCCTACGCGCTCATCGCCATCGCCGTGCCGGTGGCGACGGGTGTCTACATCTTCGAGGTCGCGATCGTGGTCACGATCCAGGCCTTCGTCTTCGCTCTTCTGTCCGCCATCTACATCGGCGGCGCCATCGAACCCGAGCACTAGGAGGCTCACCTTGACGACAGTTCTTGCAGCACTCGACGGCAACGTCGCGGACATGGGGAAGGCCATCGCCTTCGGCGTCGGCGTCGGTCTCGGCGCGGTCGGCGCCGGCATCGGCATCGGCAACATCTTCGGCTCGATGATCCAGGCCGTCGCCCGACAGCCCGAGCTCCGCGGCGAGCTCACCGGTATCCAGTGGCTGGGCTTCGCCCTCACCGAGGCGGTCGTGTTCTACGCCCTGCTCGGCGGGCTCCTCGCCTACGTCCTCGTCTAGTCGCGGATGATCCTCGCCGACCTCATCTCCGTCGTCCCGGGCCTGATGGTCTGGACGCTCATCGCGTTCGGACTCACGTTCCTCGTCCTGCGGCGCTATGCCTTCGGTCCGATCCAGAAGCTGATCGACGAG